>JAGQPV010000870.1 GCA_020426545.1 Planctomycetaceae bacterium | reverse complement strand
CGCACAGTGATGTGCGGTTCTGTCACAGTCGTGTCGATTCTTTAACTCGCCGGGCTGGAACAATTGCCCCCTGCTTCCCGCCGTCGGACACCTCAAACTGCAGTACCGGCGCCTGTTCTGCGGGAATGCAGGAACTCCGCGGACAGAATCGGCGCAAGCCGGCCCGTCAACTTTGCATCGGCACAGCATTTGCCCCTTTCAGTTTACGCCCCGGATGTGCCAAACCAGCACTGGCGGCAGAACCAGCCCTTCGTGGCCGGGTGGAATCTGCTGAAGCAGACCCTTCAAACTGCTCGCTGAGCCGACTGAGCGGACCGATCTTCATGAACAGGGAACGAGACTCATGCGGACGGCCGATCTGCAGCACATTCCAGAGCTGGAGCACGTGCCCGTTCTCGACGCGCAGGATCCGCTGGCCGTCAGAATTATCAGTCCGGAGCAATCGCTGAAGTTCGCCGAAGCAGACACTGTGATCCGGGCCCGCGATCTGCTGTGCCGGAATGAATACAAACTGGTCGCCGTCGTGCGGTTTCTGACCGAGGAGGGGGAGTCCGTGCGGATCTATTTCGCTCAGACTCACCACGATGATGTTCCACAGGATCCTTCATAACCGCTGCAGCGCATCAGTTGCCGGCGTCGAGCGGGATCTGCCTGATCACTGAATTGACCAGCAGGGAGAAAGTCATCATGCCATTCTGCATCATTGAAACCGAAAACGGCTGGACCATCGTGCAACACGCTGATGATGTGACAGCCGAAGTGGCCGCGGAGCAGAATCACGGAACGTTACTCGATCCCAGACCGCACAGGACATGGGAAGATGCCGACGACGCGCTCACCAGTCTCCAGCAGGAACTGGATGACGACTCGTGCAGTGACGTGCCGGCCACCGGCACGCTGGAAAGCCGGATTGATGATCGCGAGTAACGGTGCCGGTCCGGACTGCTGAAGTCCAGCCCGGCTGAAACAGCAGCAGTCCGGAGATGCTGGTTCCCTGCCGTGGAATGAGGTCTCTCAGGATGCGCTGGCACTCTCTCGAAGGCTCGCCACATGTCCCTGGTGTGACGTGGATTGAAGAAGAGCAGGCGTACAATTTTGCGATCTACTCGAAACATGCCTGCCGGGTGCGTCTGCTGCTGTACCGTGCCGAGGACATCCGCCAGCCAGTCCTGGAATACGAATTTGACTATCTGAAGAATAAGTCCGGGCCGGTGTGGCACTGCCGCATTCCTGCCTCGGAGGCCGGAACGGCCCGGTATTATGGTTACCGCATCAGCGGACCGGCTCCTGGTCCGGAATTCTCGTGGCACACCTTCGACTTCGAGAAAATCCTGCTGGATCCCTATGCCACGACGGTCTTTTTTCCTCCGGAGTTCGACCGGACAGCGGCCATGCAGCCCGGCTCCAATGCCGGGCGGGCACCACTGGGACTGCTGCAGGACATACGCTGTCAGTGCCAGTTCGACTGGGAGAATGACCCACGGCCCCGGCACGACGCGGACCTGATCATCTACGAACTGCACGTCAGAGGGTTCACCCGTCACCCCTCATCCGGTGTGGAACCGTCGCACCGCGGCACTTATGCCGGCGTGATCGATCAGATCCCTTATCTTCAGCAGCTTGGCATTACCGCTGTTGAGCTGATGCCGGTCTTTCAGTTCGATCCGCAGGAAGAGAACTACTGGGGTTATATGCCCGTCAGCTTCTTCGCCCCGCATCAGGCCTACTCCAGTGAAGCGGTCCGGTGCAGGCAGCATGATGAGTTCCGTGAAATGGTTCTGGCTCTGCATGAAGCCGGCATTGAGGTGATTCTTGATGTGGTCTACAACCATACGGGCGAAGGCGACCAGCATGGCCCGACCTACAGTCTGAAGGGTATCGATAATACGACCTATTATATGCTCACCGGCAAGCCGGATTCTCCTTATTCCAATTTCAGTGGCACGGGCAATACACTGCATACGGCGAACCGCGCCGTCCGGCGGCTGATAATTGACAGCCTGCGATACTGGGTGTCCGAAATGCACGTCGACGGATTCCGGTTCGACCTCGCATCGATCATGA
>JAGQPV010000869.1 GCA_020426545.1 Planctomycetaceae bacterium | reverse complement strand
CCGGAACTGGGCGGTATCGATCAGCCAGCTCAGCCGGTGTTTCAGCAGACGGTGGTGCAGATCGAGTTGGCGCAGTTCCCGGCCTGGTCCGGGTGATGCACGCAGCGGGAACTCCTTCGCGAACGGGGACGTGCCAGCCACCGGTTCCGTCAAAGCGGGTTCATCGTGGAACAGCAGGTAGCGAATGAGATGTTCCATCACGTCGGACCGCACCTGCAGCAGATGTTCAAAGCCGGCGCGGGTCAGCAGGTTCTGTCCGTGCAGCTGATGCTGCAGCACCAGCAGAGCGACCAGATCGCTGTGCGGTGTCAGCAGGCGGGAGGTATCGGTCAATGCCGACAGATCATCCAGGTTGCAGTAGCGGCCCGGCTCCTGCTGATGGCCGTTGACCGCCTCGGTGCCGAACAGGTTTCCCAGGTGATGCTGCTGCCCTGTCTGACCGGTCACAAACCAGCCGCCGAACCGTCGGGACAGCAGTGTCTCGTGGCTGGTGCGGGAGTAGCCGGAGACGGGGCTGCCGTCTTCGCGGGTGACGAAAGAACGGACCAGGTGGCCAGGCACATTCAGTGAGGTGGCTCCTGCATGGCAGGCCAGGCAGCTCCGCTCGCGGCGGAACCGGGCGGGCGTCTGTTCATTCTGCGGCAGCACATAGAAGCTGGCCCCCTTTGTCGGGTCGACTGCCGAGATCTCCAGCGAACCGGCTCCCTCCACCCAGGCCACGTACACTTCGTCGTTAAAATAGATGGCCCGCGGGCTGGCCGGGCTGATGAGTTTCCGGTTCACGGAGGTTTTGGAGAAAACCAGCACCTGGGAAGACTGGGGGATCTCCAGCAGTCGCAGCAGCGGGACCAGCCGCCCCTGCGGACCGGCAGGTTCGAGCGAGACGTCGCCACTGGCCAGCAGCCGGTCGAGTCGGGCGACCGGATCGGCAGCGGCCGTGCTGTGGTAATCGATCGGCGGCTGTCCCCAGGGAATATTGTCCGTCAGCTTTACTTCCCGGGGCGCGGGCCGTTCCGCGGGCGGAGAATCAGCGGGCGATTCAGCTTCAGCTGGTGCTGCTCTCTCGGTGGGAGCCGTGGTCTCCGATGGTGCTTCGGGCTGTTCCGCCGCTTGCACCATGTTCCCGCTGAGTGGCGGGCACCACGTCGTCGCCAGCAGCATCGCCGTCGCCAGCAGCAGCAATGCCCGTCGCTCCCCCACCCGCAGCAGCCTCGCCGGGACTTGCACCGTGCTGTTCATGATTCTGCCCGATGCCCTTTCCAGGCCTGGTTGCGGGGAGGCGGCCGGCTCAATTCCACTGGCGGAAACCCGGTTCTGTCGGCTTCCAGTGTACCGTTCCTGCCACGGAATACAGGCCTCCCGCTCCTGGCAGCCTGTCCATTCGACTTCGAGGAAAATCCGGCTCAGGGTCCCGCAGAGATGGCCGGGGCGGGTCGGTCGGTGGCTGCGGGAACTGTTCCGGACGAATGTGGCACGTGCTTTGCATTCCTGTGGCCCCGTCGGCCAGCCAGGCAGTCTGGCGGATGCGGCCCGGCGAAACCATTGGCCGGGGAATGTCCTGAGGGACAGGCTCGGAGATCCATCAGACAGAAGCCGGCAGGCCGCCAGGTTGCTGCAGGAGATGGTATTTCGGGGGAACCGGCCGGCGACAGGCCCGGAAGCCTCGGAACTGCAGCGGAACGGTCAGGCTGAACTGCGAACGGGCGGACGCACGGCAAGCGGCGTCGATTCTTGTGTTCAGGTGTTCGGCCGGCTGTGGCGAGTCAGTGAGGTCAATCAGCTGCACACGATCTGCACACAACGTGTGCACCGGTGCCTGTAACATGAGCATGTAAACCATTCGGCGGCTGGTGAGAGCGGAGAATTCCCACCACCGGCGGAAAGATTCTGAAAAAAAACGCGAAGAACTGGAGTTCGGGTAAAACGGTGCCGGTTGTTCTTCCCGCCCCGCGGGGGCCCGTGCCGGTTTGCCAGTCGGAGTATTCTTCGCCTTCCCGGCGGGATTTGCCCGTTGAGGCAGCGGCAAGGTTGCAGGAAGTGGCCCGGCATGTCAGGGTGCGCACAACGAAATGAA
>JAGQPV010000086.1 GCA_020426545.1 Planctomycetaceae bacterium | reverse complement strand
TTCAGTACGGCCCAGCCCACGTCTTCCAGAGCCTGCCGGCGGTTCTCGCTGGCGGCCACATGCTTCAGGGCGGCGTCCATCTCCTCGGCCACCGGTTCCCGGCACAGGGCTGCCAGGTACAGCGAAGAGATGATCTCCGCGTCCTTCTTGCCTTCTTTAATGGCAGTGGCGATCCGGCCGTTGTCTGCCCGCAGTTTGTTATGGACCACCGGTCCGTTGATCATCTGCAGAGCCTGAGACAGGTTCGATTCCGTCGACCGTTCGCACTGGCAGGCCATTTCCCGCTGGGGCTGACCGAAAATCTTCAGGAAGTAGTGGTCTGTCGGGGGATCCGGCAGTTCCACGGCCCGGGTGCCCGGGGGCAGCCCCTTGAAGTTTTCGGGCACTCCCGTCGCCTGACAGATGGCGTCGAGCAGCTGCTCGGCACTCAGCAGGCGGGTGGAGGCATGCGAGTTGTACAGCTCGTCTTCCGTATTGAACTGATTCTTGCGGGAGCTGAGCTGGTACACCCGGCTGTTCATGATCGTCCGGATGGCCCACTTGCGGCTGTAGTTATTCTCCACGAACTGACGGGTCAGCTCGTCCAGCAGCAGAGCGTTGGAAGGCGGGTTGGAGTCCCGGAAGTCATCCACCGGTTCCACAATTCCGCGACCCAGCAGATGGCCCCAGATGCGGTTCACCGCAGCTTTGGCGAAGAACGGGTTCTCCGGAGCGGTCAGCCATTCGGCAAAGACGACCCGGCGGTCTTCCTCGTTGGGCACATCCACATCACCCTTCAGCAGCAGGTGCACCTTCATGGTTTCACCGGTGCGGGGCTGTTTGATTTCGCCGGTCGTAGTCGGGAAGATCACTTCGTCATCTTCGCGAAGCGAACCCTTCTTGCGGCCAATTCGGGTGAAGGCCGCGGCGATGCCGTAGTAGTTGTCCTGCGACCACTTCTCGAACGGATGGTTGTGGCACTTGGCACACTGAATCCGAATGCCGAGAAACAGCTGAGCGGTGGTTTCCGTGGCATCGTTGGGGTCACGGCTGGCTCGCCAGAAGTTGGCCGGCGGATTCTCCGACACACTGCCACTGGCGGTCAGCAGCTCTCTGGCGAATTCATCCAGCGGCTTGTCGGAATAGACGCTGTCATAAATCCAGCGGCGGAACTTGTGCACGCCGGTATCAGTCAGCTTCTTGCTGTTGGAGCGGAGGATATCGCCCCATTTCAGCGTCCAGAAGGAGGCGAAATCTTCCGATTCCAGCAGCCGGTCAATCAGCTTCGCCCGACGGTCCGAGCTGCTGTCATCCAGGAACTCACGTGACTCTGCCACGGTTGGCAGGCGTCCGGTCGTATCCAGGTATGCCCGCCGCAGGAACTCTTCGTCGGAGCACAGTTCGGAAGGCAGAATCTGCAGCTGATGCAGTTTGTCCATCACCAGTTCATCGATGAAACCGGTGGTGGGCGGGTTGGTCCAGGCAAAGCCTTCCACGTCTTCGAGGAAGGTGATGTAGCTGGTCACCATCGTGTCGCAGTAGATGGCCAGGATGGCGGTTTCGCCGCGGCCGGTCTTGTCGATCAGGCCGGACTCATTCACCGTGCCTACCGATTCGTTGGACGACGTGAAGACGGTCAGCTCGGTGACGTCTTTCACGGTTCCGTCGCTGAAGTGGGCATCCACCCGCAGCTGCTGGCTGGGCGAACCTTCCCGCAGGATCCGGCTTTCCGGAAAAACGGTGACCTTGACCACTTCCGGGTGGTCAGGCGGGTCGAGCTGCAGTCCTTCGGCAATCCAGTCATGAATCACGCGATAGGCCGGGTCGTCCTTGCTCAGCCGGCGGCCACCGCCATGAGCGATTTCCATCAGCGGCTTTTTCAGCAGCAGGCTTTCCGCGGGATCCATCGGGTTGACCCGCCGGCCATAGAACTCCGTCCGCAGGGTCAGGATATCGAGCGGCGGGTCAAAAGCCCGCAGCGACAGACGGAAGCCGGCCTTGCCCGAGGGGGAGCCGTGGCAGGCTCCCATGTTGCAGCCGGCCTTGGTCAGAGCCGACTGAGTCTGGTCATGAAAACTGACAGGAGAAGGTTCTCCCATGGCAGTCACGGTGACGGCCATGGTCGACGTCAGCCCGCCCGCCGTGGCAGTCACGGTCGCCGTGCCGTCGCCGGTCGGGTGGAGCATTGTGCCGACAACCTTCACGACATTCGGGTCGGAAGATTCCCAGGTGGCGGCGTGGGTCAGGTCGCGAACAATGTCAGACGCATAAAAGCCGGTCAGCACCAGCTGCTGCCGCGCCCGAAAGCCGTGCAGCTTCACTTCCGCCGGAGAGACTTCCAGCTTTGCAGGCTGATCGACCTGTGAGGGCTGGTCCGGTGTGGCACCGTAGCCGCTGCCGGCGTACAGATTTCCGCCGGAGAGCAAAGCCCCCGCTGCCAGTACAAAGGCCCCCACTGCCCGAGGCAGAAGTGCCCTTACTGGATTTCCGTCCTGTGTCAACTGCCGCGTCATCGTGTTCTCCCTCGCGTGTCTGCAGTCGGGATGATCCGTCCGGAGAGAAACTCTCCGGTCTGCCCGTCAGCTGCTGCTGTTCCACTCTGCCGGCCGTTCCGATTGAATAACGGCCGGTCTGGTCTGACTGCACAGGGCAGGTTCCCGGTCCTGATGTCTTGCTGGTCTACTCTAGAAGACAGACAGGAACGGTGCCCGGTGTGGACGCCTCCAGGACTATTTCTTTTCGGCTTCGCTGTCTGCCGGCTCCGCCTTCTTCGGTTCAGCCGCTTTTTCAGCCACTTTCAGAGCAGCGGGCGGGGCATTTGCCGTCAGTGCGGCTTTCCCGGCCTTGCCGTCTGCTTTCACCACTAGATTCTTCACCTCACCCACCGCGGCATCGGCGGCCGCCGTCAGCGTGATTTCTGCTTCGGTTGCGTCTTTCGGGATCTCGGTGGCCGCAGCGGTCACACCCTTCGGCAGATTCTGAACGGTCAGTGTGACCGGACCATCAAACGCCGGATTTCTTTTCAGAGCCACTTTCAGCTTCAGTTCGCCGCCCTGCGTCAGCGGGTCTGTGCCTGCATCGGCTGTCAGCGAGAAGGGGGCTTCCAGAGTCAGGCCGAACGCGGGCACCGCCTGAACCGTGGTCACATTTCCCTGCTTCGCGGTTGCCAGCAGCACCGCTGAGAACTGGCCGAGCGGTGATTTGTCGGTCGCGGTAAACGTCACATCAATTTCGCCAGCCCCCTTGGGGATGGGTTTCACGGCGGCTGTCACGGCGGCGGGCAGGCCGGTTTTGGCCGGTTCCACTGCCAGGGTGATGGCTTCATCATACCCTTCGGTGCGGGTGACAATGACTTTCACCGTGTTACTCAGGCTCTGACCAAAGACCAGCACTGCCGGCTCGGTCCTCAGAGTGAACGGCGGGGCCGGTGCCACACCCAGGGCCAGTTCTTCACTCAGGGGCAGCGGCACAAAGGGCATCCCCGAGTTGCCGGCCTTGATGGCGGCATCGACCGTGGCGGTCGAGGTATAAGTCGTGCTGCCGGCTGTCCCCTTGCCGACAATTTTCAGTGGAATGTACTTCCCGGTTTCCGCGTCAGCGGGGACGGTGGCCGTCAGGACGGCCGTGGTCTGCCCGGGGCCGATCACCACGGTATGAGCCGTGCTGCCTTCCGGAGCGCCTTCCACTGCCAGTTCGATCGGGCCGTTGTACCCTTTGCGGACGGCGGTCACCGTGCAGTGTGCGGTTCCGCCAGCGGGAATATTGAGGACATCCGCCGATGCATCGAGGCGGAAGCCTTTTTCCGGTTCCAGCACCTGAATGGAGTACGCATAGGCCGAACCGGAATGACGATGCAGGTCGTCCACGGCCAGAATGTAATCGCCATCGGCAGGGAAGCTGTAAGTCAGTTCGGCGTCCAGGGTGCCGGAATCCTCCGCGACCGCCAGCTGGGCACCCTTGTCGTTCAGCATCCGCAGGTACAGATCGCAGGGGGAACCCTGCCGACGGGTGATGCTGCGAAAGGTGAGCTGCTGGCCCTTCTTACCGGCGAAAATCCAGTGATCCACATCGCCCGGCTGTTCAAACCGCCCGTTGAGGCCGGCTCCCGGTTCCACGCGGGTGGCTTCGGTCGGCTTGTCGTTGGGTTCCTGCTCGAGGGCGACGGGAGCATCAGTCACCGACAGCACGGCGAACCCGCTGGAAGCGCCACCGCTCCTCCGGCCGGAGACATTGATCCATTCCACAGTTGGTTCCGAGGGAACCGCCACGTCGACCGGCTGGACCTCTTCAACACTGGATCCCGCGAATGAGATGGTGGCCTGAGTGCCACGCTGGGCCTGCATGGGCCACGGCACGTTCACGCAGGGGAAATCGCCCATTCTCAGCCGGTACCGGTGATTCCCGCCACCCTGATAGCGGATGTCGCGGATTTCCAGCACATAGTCGCCTTCTTCAGCGAACGTCCAGGCCAGCTGGCTGTCTCCACTGAGGCCGGGAGCATCGTCGCTGTAGGTCAGTTCGCGTCCTTCGGCTGTCAGCAGGCGGATGACCGGATCGAGGGCGGTGCCCAGACGCCGGGCAAGAACTTCAAAACTGACCCGCTGGCCTGCAGTGGCATGGAACCGGTAGCAGTGGCGGGAAAGGTTGGGAACCGCTCCGTCGATGGCGACCGGCAAGGTCACTTCCTGGGCGGTCAGTGCCGTCGTGTTGCTACCCTGCTGGGCCACACTGGGCAGGTCATCCACCAGCATCAGCTGCAGTGAAGACGCGCCATGGTCGGTCACGGCCCGCACGGCATGCACTCCGCAGGCGACGTTTTCCGGCACGGTAACCCGGTACACCGTCGAGGCGGGGGCGGTGCCGTTCTTGTCCACATCCGGCGAAAGCACGGCGGTGGCTGGAAAGCTGGTCCACAGAGCGGTTGCCCCGTTCAGGCCGCTGCCCCGGACTGTGATGTCCGTTGTTCCGCCGGGAGCCACTGCCCCGGGACTGATCGATGTCACAGCCGGAGCCTGGGCATGAGCCGGTGCAGTGACCACCAGAGCGACCGCACTGACAAGAACCAGAGGACCGAGGGTCCGCAACCAGGACCGATTCAGCATGGTGAGCTTTCTCCCGGGAGGTGTGCCCCCGATGGGATGGCGGGCGGTGCAGGCAGGCTGGCAGGAGGGATGAGGCTTGAGGGACCTCAACAGCGCCGTGGAGAGCCGGCAAACCGGAAAACAGGCATGGAGCGAAAACTCAGGCTTCCACAGCACGAACCTGCGTAAACATCACATCTTGTTGATGGATGTCATGATAAGGCAGCCTGTGCGGTTCCGTCAAAGCAAAAGGCGATGTTTTCGCGCCCGGTACGTGCCCGGGTCGCTCGGGAACCGCCCCTGTCGGCAGCCTTGCGCCGCAGCGCAACTGGTTTCCGCTCGGAGAAAGCAGTGATGGACAGGGGGCAACGGCAGATCAGAGCGTCGCGGGCACTTCCAGGCGAACAGTTTGTGCGGAGTTCCCATCGCTCGACCGGACAACGCACCCGGCGCACTGCGGCGGCGAAGGATGTTTCATTGCTGCACAGGGTTCGCTGGTGACTGCCCGCTTGCTGGCGACTGTTCACCAGTCTGCGGTTTGAGCCGTTTCCCGGGGCTGCTGATCAGAAGTCGCCCGAGGTATCACCCGAGAAGTAACCTCCATCGGGCACGTCGATGTTGCTGTGATCCACGAATCGCATGCTTTCGCGGAGCCAGGTCATCGTGATGATTCCCGTGGGGCCGTTTCGGTGTTTGGCCACGATGCACTCGGCTTCGCCGGGGCGGTCTTCCGGGTCGTAGGCATCGGGCCGGTGGAGGAACAGCACCAGGTCGGCATCCTGCTCGATAGCACCACTTTCCCGCAGGTCGGCCAGCTTGGGCTGTTTGTCCTGGCGAAGATCCACGCCGCGGTTCAGCTGCGCCAGCGCAATCACAGGAACGTCGATTTCCTTGCCGAGAAACTTCAGCCGGCGGGCAATCTGGGCCACCTGCTGTTCCCGGGGGGCGTTCTTGTCTTCCGGTTCGATCAGCTGCAGATAGTCGATCACCACCAGGCCGATCTGGTGCCGGCGTTTCAGCCGACGACAGATACCGCTGATCTGGGCCATGGACCGGCCGGGGCTGTCATCGATGAAGATCGGCAGTTCGCTCAGTCGGCTGCTCGCCTCAAGCAGGCGCAGCTGTTCGTCCGGCTCGAGTTCACCCTTCTTCAGGTGATGTCCGTTGAACTCGCCATAGATGCACAGCATTCGCTCGGCAAGTTCCAGCCGGGACTGTTCGAGGCTGAACAGGATGACGCCGCCGGCCGGAGTTTCCGTGGCCGGTCGCCCGTCCGCTTCATGTTTCTTGCGGGCCGCGACAGCCACCGATTTGGCGATGTTACAGACGAACGCCGTCTTTCCCATACTGGGGCGGGCGGCCACAATGATCAGCTGCGCGGGGTGCAGGCCGGTGGTCAGGCTGTCGAGTTCCGTCAGCCCGGTACAGACACCGCTGACGCTGCCATCCTGTTCCAGCCGGGATTTGATCGAATCCAGAGCGTCAAACAGAATGTCGCGAATCTCCAGCCGTTCCGTATCTCCCTGCTGCTCGACGATCTGGAAGATTTTCTGTTCGGCCGAAGTCAGCAGGTCGTCGGTGTCCTGGCCTTCCTCGGCGATACTCTGCAGAATCGTCGTACAGGCATTCCGCAGCGACCGCTGGACGAATTTGTCGCGGACAATGCCCGCATAGTATTTCGCGTGTCCCGCGTGCGGCACGCTTTCCAGCAGTTCCGCCAGGCCGGCCGGCCCACCTGCTTCGGCCAGTTCGCCCTTCTTTTCCAGCTCTTCCGCGACGGTCACCACATCGACACCGCCGAAGTGCGTTTCGTGCAGGCGGTAGATGGCTTCCGCCACCAGCTGATGGGCCGTCAGATAGAAATGGCGGGGCTGGACAATCTCGACCGTGTCATCCACCACCGTGGAATCGAGCAGCATCGACCCCAGCAGGGACTTTTCGGCATCGAGGTTCTGAGGTGGCAGGTCGCCTGGACCACCACGGCTCACGGCACGGGCCGTCGACATCGCTCATCCTCCCTGGAAGGCCGGGACTGCCGGCGCAGCTGCACGGACAGCGCAGCAGTAGAGCCGCAACGTCATCCAGGCCAGTAAAGCAGCGGGGCAAATTCAGCCGCCGGCCAGCAGCCGGAGACCGAGCCGTTCAGCAGGCTGGCACAGTACCGCGGGCAACGGGTTACTGTCAGTACCCGCCGGTTCTGTCCAGGACCAGCCGACCAGCCGTGGTGCGGGCCGGTAACCCGGTCACCATGTTTTTCACCGCCATGCACCAGACTGCGGAATGGCCGTTCCAACCCGTCCGACATGCTGCGGGGAGATGGATTACCTGCTCACCGCCAAGTCGCTGAAGCATTCGGCCTTTGAACCGAAAAGTCCAGAGACCTCAGCAGCTGGTGCCTCTGCACAAGCCTGAACCACGGGGAGACGCTCCGGCTGTCGGCTCCGCAACCAGAGCGGGGCCGGTTCCGACCGATTTCCCGGCCGTTCTGTCAGGCAGCAGCTGCAGAGCACCGCCGGCAATCACCGCATGGAAGCGAATGTTCCATGCGGCTGGCCGCCTGCAGACAGGCCGTGGATCCTGGCTGGATCAGGCGGAAGCGGTCGGAACCACCCACACCTTGACTTCGGACTTCACCTTCGGGTGCAGTTCGAACTTCACCGTGTACATGCCCAGCTCCTTGAGCGGGCCTTCCAGACGAATCTGGTCTGCGGTGATTTCGTAACCAGCCGCCACGAGGGCTTTGGCGATATCGGTCGCCACGATCGAGCCGTACAGCTGACCGTCGGCGTTGGCATTCGCTTCCAGCGTCGCGCTGTAGCGGCTGATCTGGTCGGCACGCGAACGGCACTCGCGAACCTTTTCCTGCTCCAGCTCTTTCAGCTTGAGCTGGTGCTGCTCGACCATCCACTTGTTCTGGGCGGTGGCGACTGTTGCCAGTCCCTGGGGCAGCAGATAATTGCGGGCATAGCCCGGCTTGACCCGGACAATATCACCCTGCTCACCCAGGTTTTCCATCGGCTCTGCCAGCATCACTTCCACGGAGTTGCCGGCCGCTCCACTCACACCGCCATTCTGACTGCCACGACGTCCCATAGTTGCTGCTCGCCTTCCGGAATTCCACAGTCAGGAGTACTGCGGGAAAATGTATTGTCTTATGGTTCAGTGATTTCAGGTTCTGTACTGACTGGCCGGAACTTCCGCACGGGACCGGCTGAACGCGGGCTTCAGAGAGAGCCTGCTGTTTCAGTCTGCTGCTGGCCCGCCCGGTGCTGTCCGACTTCCCGCGCGACCGGAATCTTCCGTCGCATCATCTCCGCCACCGTAAAGTGGCCTCCGGCCTGATCGTCCGCTGGTGCGGAGGACGGGCTGAAATCACCTGCTGAATCCGCTGGTCAGACGAAACGGTACCTGCGGAATTCAGCCGGGCTGTTCTTAACTGGATTCAGAAAGTGCCGCAATGCAGTTCCCGCATCAGAACGGCACATCATCTCCGCCGCCTGGTGCATCGTCGTAGAAGGACTGATCCGGAGAGGACTCATAGCCCCCCTGCCCTTCGCCGGCGCCGCCAGAGCTGCGGGTATCGGCTCCCCGGCCGCCACCTCCACCACCGCCATAACTGCGGGAGCCGCCACCACCACCACCGCCCCCGCCACCTTCATTCCTGCCGCCAATCATGGTCATGTTTTCACAGACCACCTTCAGCTTGCTCCGCTTCTGGCCCGACTCGCGGTCGTCCCATGTATCCAGCTGCAGGCGACCTTCAATCATCACGCTGCGACCCTTGGAGAGGTATTCCCCGGCGATTTCCGCCTGCCGGCCCCACAGAGTCACATCGACGAACGTCGTCTCTTCTTTCCGCTGCTGGCTCTGCTTGTCAAACCAGCTGCGGTTGATGGCCAGCCCCAGTTCGGTCACCGCCGTGCCGCTGGGCACATAGCGGACCTGGGGATCTCTGGTCAGGTTCCCCATCAGAATGACGCGATTGAAACTCGCCATGGTGTCTTCCCGTCTCTGGTGCCTGCTGTCGGGTGTTTTCTGCTTCCGAGGGTCACCGCTGAGCTTCAGCGGGAGAGACGCAGGCTCTCCTGCAGGTACGCAACTGCTCAGGCCGGTGGTTTCGGATTCCGGAAACCACTCCAGCACGCCTCACACAGACCAGCCGTGTGAGATTCATTTCTCAGTCGTCGGAGTCGTCATCATCGTCGTCGTCATCAGACGAATTCCGACCACGGGCGGGCCGGTCACCTTCGCTCACGGCATCGTCGGTCGGCCGGGCGTGCTCGTTGCCCAGTGATTCCACCAGGGCGTCGAACAGCACTTTCGGATGCTTGATAACCATGTACCTGATGACATGATCACTGAGCTTGCAGGCCCGGTCAAGATCGGTCAGGCGGCTGCTGTCCATCTGGAAGCAGGCCAGGTAATGCAGCCCCTTGCGGTGCTTCTCGATCGGGTAGGCCAGCCGGCCATCCTGCCACGGGCGGTGGGCCACCACGGTGCCGTCGACTTTTTCCAGCAGTCCCAGCAGAGTCTTTGTCGATCCTTCCGGATCTTCCGCGAACCTGCCGCTGTCGAGCAGGAACATGCCTTCATACAGTTTCTCAGCCAAAGTACTTCTCCCTGCGAGCACCGCATGCTCTGTGACGATTGGCAGGCCGAAAAAGAAACTCTCCGGACGCCGAGAACGCCTGCCATGTCTGGATGTCTGCCCGGAAATCTCCGCCACACCGGGGCTGGTGTGACTCGTGTCCTGCCGGCCACCAGCAGCTGGCGGATGGAAGGCAGGCTTCCGGACAGTCTCTGATTATGTGTGTCATGCCAGCCGGGAGCCCCCGATGGCTGCTGTTTTATGACCGCTGCTGTCTGTCAGCGGCCGATCTGTCGTATTCCGTCAGTTCATTCCGCCGCGGGATGACTCGCTGGTCTCGCCCCCGGGTTGCGGGCTGCCCTTTTTCACCGGTTCCAATTTCATTGAGCTGCCGGCGGGTTCCGGCCGGACAGAAAGAAATGACTGGATGGGCAGCGAGCTGTCGGAACGCTGAATGTCTTTTGTAACGTCTTTCCCGGGAATTTAAAACTGCCTCGCCGACTGTCGCAGTTGCTCACTGATCGCCGGAAGACGATCCGTTGCAGCGATTCATGGCTTCCAGCAGTCCATCCCGGCACCAGATTTCCACCGCATCCGCCGCCTGCACAATGGCATGATCGATTTCTTCCCGATCCTGCGGACGAAATCGACTCAGGACCCAGGCTGCGGCGTCCATTCTGCCGGGCGGGCGGCCAATTCCAAGTCGCAGCCGGGGGAACTCCTGTGTTCCCAGATGGACTGCAATGTCCGCCACACCCTTCTGTCCGCCGGCTGAGCCACCTCCCCGCACCCGTATCCGACCGGGTTCAAGGTTCAGGTCGTCGCAGACAACCAGCAGGTCATCCAGCGGCAGGTTGTAAAAATCCACCATCTTCCGCACGCTGCGGCCACTGAGGTTCATGAATGTCTGCGGGGCCTGCAGCAGCACCCGGCAGTCACCAATCACAATATCAACGACTTCGGCATCAAACTGAATCGCCGGGCGGCCTCCGCCATGCCGGCGGCTCAATTCCGCCAGGACTTCAAACCCCAGGTTGTGGCGCGTCCCCGTGTATTTCGCCCCCGGGTTGCCGAGGCCCACGACAGTCTTCCGTCCCGCGACCATGACCGTCGCCCCAGGTGAAATCCCGCTTCTGTTTCCATCAGCCGGCGAATCTCTGTCCGCCGGATTGTCTCTTTTTCCGTCGGCCCGTTTCTCTGGCTGGTGGACAGCGGCACCGCAGCCGCTGTCGCAATGGCCCGCCGGGGCAGTCATACCGGCCGGCGCTGGCTGCTCATTCGCGGGAGCATGCTCACGCCATCACAATCGCCCAGGGCAACTGGCACCTGGCCTGAAGCGGCGGCCCGCTCCGACCGTGACCCGCCAGGAAAAGCAGCCGCGAAGGGAGCCTGTCGATCAGCTCTCGGCCGGCTCTTCTCCGCCTTCCGCAGCTTCTCCGTCTTCTTCTTCCTCGACAACCGGCTCGTGAATCAGGACCACGACCTGATCATCCGGGAACTGGCAGGTGGCCCCTTCGGGGAATTCAAGGTCCCCGACAGTCAGGGTGTCACCAATCTGCAGGTGCTGGACCCGGACTTCGAAGGAGTCGGGGACATCGCCGGCACGGCAGACCAGGTGCAGCGTGTGGACGGGCTGTTCCAGCACGCCACCATTGATCACACCTTCCGGGGTGCCCACCAGGTGGACTTCCACCTCGACGGAGACTTCTTCAGAGAGATCGACCCGCAGCAGGTCGAAATGCTCGATCCTGACGCCGAAGGTGTCCCACTGAACTTCCTGAAACAGAGCGGTTTCGGTCTTGCCGGCCAGGTCCAGACGAACCAGGTGGCTGCCGCTGTGAATCACCGTATTCAGAGCGTCCGAAGCAACCTTCAACGGGATCCCTGTGATTCCGTGGCCGTACAGGTTCCCCGGTGTCATACCTTCGCGACGCAGCCGGCGGCACTCCGCTGAGCCAGTACGCTCCCGCTTCTCTGCAACCAGCGTCGGTTCGTTTGCCATGATAACTGTCTCGTCCCGGCTGATGCCCTGTCGGGCCATGCTGAAAGGGTTTCGGCTTCGTCTGACTCAGAAGGTCTGCCGTCTGCTGACAGGGCAGCAGTTGGCGGGTGTATCCTGCGCCCGCCGGCAGATTTCCGAAGTTTCAGATGACTCAGCCTGTAGAAATTAAATGTTCGGGTATCCGGGCACCTGGTGCCCGAGCTGGACCGCTGGAGCAGCTGCTTCACCGCGGAACCTGAAGAAGCGAGTCAGAATAACGCTCGCCTCTGCGGTTCGCAACCATCAGGATTCCCGGTTCCTTAAACTGGCCCCATTCTGGACTTCAGCTTCCGAGGAAACCGTCGGTCAGAGGGAGGTCAGATAGAAATCTGTTGATTCGTTGATGATGCCTGCTATGATGGACACTGGCGCAGAAACTGCCGGTTCCCGTCGGAAGGCGGGGATTCCGGTTGGATTCCAGCTGTGGTGGTGCGTTGTACGAGCAACGGATCGCCGGGGCGGGGGGCAGGATTCTGGTCTCCAGCGACGGGCCTCGCATCAGCAGGTTCCACGGGAACTGAGAAACTGATTCGGTTCCGTTCCGGTCTGAGCGGTCAGCATCCCGGGATTCAAGCCGTGGTTTGCCTGCGGTCGAAACCACGGAAACCGGGCTGAACACCCGGCCGCTGAAAACCGTCCAGCGGGGAACCCTGCTGCCGGATGAGCTGACTGACTGCAAAACGGTTCCTGCCGGTCCGGGCGACCCCACCTGCGAGCCTCGCGGCTGGTCCGGAAGAGTCCATCGACTGGATATACATGCCTTCAACTGATTTCCTGTGATATGCCCTGCCCGGCCGGGTTAACCTCACCGGCGCTGTGGACAATCGACTGAGCGAGAACACCAGACTGAGCACAGGCCCTCCTCTGTGACTTCGGCCCGCACGGGCTGCTGTGAAGCCAGCGGAGTGACCAGCCCCCACGAACCTTCCCCCCACAGAACTGTTCAGGCCCTCCCCCTCCCTGGAGAGATTCAACATGCTGAACCTGCTGACTCGAAATCTGCACGACTGCGAAGGTGTTTCCCGCCGTGGAATGCTGCAACTGGGAGCGCTCGGCGGTCTGGGACTGGCTCTGCCGGATCTGCTCCGTCAGCGGGCGGCCGCTGGCCCGTCTCCCGCGACCGATGTGAACTGCATTCTGGTCTGGACCCGGGGCGGAACAAGCCATCACGATACGTTCGATCCCAAACCCGAAGCGCCCGTGAGTGTGAAGGGCGAGTTCGGAGTCATCGACACGGCTCTGCCCGGGGTGAAGTTTACTGAGATCGTGCCCGGCATGGCGAAGGCCGCCAGCCGCTTCGGTCTGCTGCGTGGCTGGAACCCGCACAATGGCAGCCACGGTTCAGCCGATCAGTGGGTCATGTCGGGCCGGCGGTTCAATCCGGCGGTGGCGTATCCCACCTATGGGGCGGTGGTCAGTCAGCAGAAGGGCTTCAAGACGGCCATGCCGCCGTTTGTGCAGCTGGGCGGCAACGTCGATTCCCGATTCGGCGGAGGCACCTCCGGCATTCTCGGGCTGGAACACAACCCGTTCGCCATGCTGGCCGATCCGAACGCCAAAGAGTTCACCGTGCGGGACATCACCCCGCCGAAGGGGATCAGCATGGATCGGGTGGATCGCCGCCGGGCGATGCTGGCCACGATCGACGAACTGCAGCAGCAGGCGGATACGCAGCCGGTGGCTTTTAACGCGCTCGACGAGCACTACAAGGCCGCTCTCAACATGATTACCGCTCCGGAGACGAAGCGGGCCTTCGATATCGATTCCGAAGATGAAAAACTGCGGGACAGCTACGGCCGCAACCGGTTCGGGCAGAGCTGCCTCCTGGCCCGCCGGCTGATTCAGTCCGGCGTGCGGTTTGTGACCGTGACCGATGGTGGGTGGGATACGCACGCCAACAACTTCAAATCGCTGAAGACCAGCCGTATTCCTCCCGTCGATCAGGGCCTGCCGGCTCTGATTGAGGACCTGGAACAGCAGGGTATGCTGGACAGCACTTTGGTCGTCTGGCTGACTGACTTCGGCCGCACGCCGAAGATC
>JAGQPV010000868.1 GCA_020426545.1 Planctomycetaceae bacterium | reverse complement strand
CTTCACGGCGTCGAGCAGCCGGCCGACCTCGTGATCGGTGAAGGCGAAATAGCCGGCAAAGTTCTCGAACAGCGCGTTATAGACCTGTTTCTGTTCGTCGCTCAGGCTGTCCCAGGCCGGAACCCAGTCCGGCCGCTCGGTCAGCTTGGTGTCGGGCGGGATGATGCCCATCGCCTTCTGGTTGGCAAAGACCTCGTCGCGATACTTCTCCCAGCCCATGTCGAACTTGCCCTTGAACCGGTCGCGCCATTCGGCGGTGACATGATGGGGCGCATGCATCGCGCCGGGGGCGAAATACATGAAGAAGGGCTTGTTCGGCGCGACCGACTTGGAGAACTTCATGCGGGCGATCGCCCGGTCGGTCATATCCGTCATGAAGTGGTAGCCCTCCTCCGGAGTCTTGTCCGGCTCGACGGGCGTCGTGTTCTCGAAGATGACCGGGTAATACTGATGCGTTTCTCCGGAATTGAAGCCGTAGAAGTAGTCGAAGCCAAGACCAGTCGGCCAGCGGTCGAACGGGCCGGCCGGGCTGATGTCCGGCTCCGGGGTGTTGTGCCACTACCCGAACATGCTGGTGGCATAGCCATTGCCTCCCAGCACTTCCGAAACGAGCGCAGTGCTGCGGGGGATAATGCCGGTGTAGCCGGGATAGCCGGTCCCCATTTCGATGATCACGCCGGTTCCCACACTGTGATGGTTCCGTCCGGCCAGCAGGGCGGCGCGGGTGGGGCTGCACAGGGCCGTGGTGTGGAACCGGGTATACGAGAGACCGTTATCGGCCAGCTTCTGCAGGTTGGGTGTCGGCACGGGGCCGCCAAACGTGGAGCACATGCCGAAGCCGACATCATCCAGCAGGATGATCAGGACGTTCGGGCTGCCTGGAGGGGCCTTCACCGGCAGCGGGTAATTCGGCTTCGAGTCCTGGAACGTCTGGCCGATTTTCCCTTTGAATGCCGTATCGGGCTGTGGCAGCTGTGTGCCGGCGGCCGTCGCCGTTCCGTCATTCTTCCTGCCCGCCTCCTGAGCCAGACCGCGGGACTGGCCAGACCACATGGCAGCACTGCCGTACAGAGAGGCTGCCGCCAGCAGCGCAGCCGTGATGATGAGTCTCGAACGCATGTCAGCCCCTTGCTCCTGATGTCGTGAATCTGTGATCCGCAGTCTGCTGTGGTTGAATCGTGTGTCCCGCAGTCGCGTGTTCCAGCTTCCAGCCCGCAGCTACATCACATAGTTCAGCCAGCTCTGCATCCGCATCAGTACCATGACTGGAATACCCGCCACCGGTACGTGTTGTGTGAAGATGGCAGCAAGACCGTGTGAACCGGCCGGCAGTCGCAGGGTGTCTCCGTCGTCCAGCCGGATGCGGACTGCGAAGCGGGCGGTGGCCGCGGAACCCAGGTCTTCGGGCAGTTCACCCGTGGCCGTCAGCTGTCCCGCTCCGGAAATGTCGATCACATTCTGCACCCTGCCGGTAAACAGCCGCCCGGGATAACCGTCCAGCACGACTTCGGCGTACTGTTCCGGTTTGACAGCTTCGGATTCTTTGTATGTCAGTCCGATTTTCCCCCGGAACGCTTCCGGCAAACGCGGCAGAACCAGCTGCGCCGACGCTGAGGAGACGCACAGGACCACGGCAGTCGCGGCCAGCAGAACGATTCTCATCTGAATTTTCCTCGGGGCTGAGCGCGAATCATCCGGAACGGACGGTGCAGCAGCAGCCGGAATTCCGGGCACAGTCGACTGCCGGCAAACGACGTGGCCAGGCCTGTTTCCGGCCACGTCTGCCAGACCGGGTTTACTGGTCGAACTCGCGAAGATCGATCCCCTTCTTGTCGAGAAGCCCTCGAATCTCCTCGATTGTCCGGAACCGCTCGATCGTCATCGGTCCGGTATAAGTCTCACTCTGCAGTTTCCGCGGCGGGTACTTCCGGTACGATTTCATCAGATCGGCAGCGGTCTTATTGAACAGAACGATTGTCCATGTCTTCTCAGTAAAGCTGTTCATGAACAGGTCGTATCGTTCCTGGGGATCCTGCCAGAGGTCGTACACAGCCGGAACCGTGGCCGCATACTT
>JAGQPV010000867.1 GCA_020426545.1 Planctomycetaceae bacterium | reverse complement strand
CCACCCTCGATTCACGCACATGCCCATCCCGCTTCGCGGCGATGGGCATGGCACCCGGCAGCTATGGGCATGGTACCCGGCGGGTGGCACGCCCTGACGCAGGAAGGGCGTGGTCTTCCCTCAGGCAGGTCAGGTCAGACTGTGCCTGGGCTGAGTAATGTGTCCATTGTGGTCGTTCCGGTTTCTGCTGCGGCGATACAACAATGCCAGCTGCCCAATCCTGCAGGGCCAGCTTCTGCGGAATTCGGCCACGCCCGTCGTTCCTCCGGGACGTGCCACCCGGCCAGTTCGCCGTCACGAAGAACAGGACAGAGTTCATGGCCGAAAACACTTCCGACAGACGGCCACCTTTTGGCGTGCTGCTGGTCACCGGCAGTCAGACGCATCAGGAGAATTACGCCCGCGGGTTTGCGGCGGATTCCCGCTGCCGGCTGATTGGCCTGACCGACGAACCCGATGTGCCGCTCCGGCGGAAGTCACTGAACCTCCAGCTGGCCGCCGAGCTGAATGTGCCGCTGCTGGAGGACTTCGCCGTCGCCATCGTGCGGGATGATGTGGACATCGTGTGCGTCTGCTGTGAGCCGGAACGACGCAGCCGGGTGGTGGCTGCGGCAGCCGCGGCGGGCCGGCATGTCTATATCGACAAGCCGATGACGACGTCTGTCGACAGCGCACGGCAGATGGTGGACGCCATTCAGCGGGCGGGCGTTCGCAGCCAGATGTTCAGCCTCGTGCGTTCGCCCGTCGCGCAGCGGGCGAAGGAAGTTGTGGACTCGGGCCGGCTGGGCACGCTGTATTCGCTCAGCTGCGAACTGATGTTCGCCAAGGGCATTGCCGGCACGGCCGACCTGTCTCAACCGCGGCAGGAAGAAGCGACCGCCGGGAACTTCACGTTCCTCGACTCCAAGCGGGAGCTGTTCTGCGTGGGGCTGTATCCGCTGGTGCTGTACCAGTGGCTGACGGGGGCGGCGTATGAAACGGTCTACGGCACCACGGGCAATTACTTCTTCCGCGAGCACCAGCAGAACAACGTGGAAGACTTTTCCAGCCTGCTGCTGCGAATGACCAACGGCGTGGAAGGCACGATTTTCGTGGGCCGCGCGGGGTGGTCCAGCCATCCCAGCCACGGCGTGCATCAGATTCGGCTGACCGGCAGCGAAGGCAGCATTCTGCTGGATGCGTATCGCCCGCGGCTGGAGATCTTCTCCGACGCTCCCCCGTTCCAGCAGCCCGCGCGGCCGCACCCGGAAGACCCGATGGGCTTCTGGTCCAGCACGGTGCAGGAGAACGGCATCGCCCCGAAAGAGAGCTGGTGGCCGGTGGCCAGCCCGCAGCAGAGCGACATGGCCTGCTTCGTGGACTGCATCGAACAGGACCGCGAAAGCGATGTCTCGGCCCTCGTCGGAGCGCGGGCGGTGGAGGCGATCCTGGCCGGTTACCGGTCGGCGGCCGCAGGCCAGCCGGTTTCCACGGAGGCCTTCCCGCCGGAACCAGCCGGCAGCCTGTAAATACCAGCCGGTGCGTGCTGCGTGTTTCAGGCGGCTTTGCTGCCGGACTTCCCTTCGCCTTCGGGCGTTTTCGGGCCGATGGATTTCGTGCCACCGCCGGCGCGGGCCTTGAGGTCGAACAGCCCGAAGATCTCCGACGCATTCAGGCTGAGCGAACCGCCCTCGGAATCGCCGCTGCCCAGAATCCGCTCGAACAGTTCCCGTTTCTGCCGCAGGACGAGGTCAATCCGTTCTTCGATCGTGTCCTTGCTGATGAAGCGGGTCACAATCACTTTGGACTTCTGGCCGATGCGATGGGCCCGGTTGATGGCCTGGTCTTCCACGGCCGGGTTCCACCAGCGGTCGAACAGGAACACGTAGCCGGCAAACTGCAGGTTCAGGCCCACGGCGCCCGTGCCGTAGCTCATCATCAGCAGGTTGCTGTCGGGGTCTTCCTTGAACTGTGTCAGGATGGGTTCCCGTTTTTTCGTGGGCACCCCGCCGTGGTAAATCAAAGTTCCGCAGTTGGTGAGCCGGCGGTCCAGCTGCTCTTTCAGCCAGTCGATGCTGCGGGTCCACTGGCTGAAC
>JAGQPV010000866.1 GCA_020426545.1 Planctomycetaceae bacterium | reverse complement strand
GAGGCGTCCTTCCGGTGACAGGTGCCGAAGGCATCGTTGCAGTAGACGTCGGCCAGATTTGCCAGAGCAGCGGCGAACTCGGCGTCGCCCTGCTTTTCGCCTTCGTTGAACCTGAGGTTCTCCAGCACGAGCACCTGGCCATCTTCCAGGGCAGCTGCTTTGGTGGTGGCATCGGGACCGATGGTGTCCGAAGCAAAACCGACGGGCTGGCCCAGCAGTTCGCCCAGTCGCTTCGCAGCGGGAGCCAGGCTGTAACGGGCGTCGTTGCCATCGCCCTTCGGGCGGCCGAGGTGACTCATCAGAATCAGCCGCCCGCCCCGCTCGATGACGGAGCGGATGCTGGGCAGTGCCATCTCGATCCGGCGATCATCGGTAATCTGCTGAGAATCATCGAGGGGGACATTGAAGTCCACCCGCATCAGAACAGTCTTCCCTTTGACATCGACATCGGCAATCGTCTGCCTGGCCATGCTGGCGTACTTCCACACAGAGTTAAAGGTAAGGTGGCTGCAGGGTGTTCCGGCAGCCCGGGACCGCCAGGCGGTCGGTTGTTCATTCCCGGCTGGCCGAAGACCACGGGGCGGGGGAGGGAGGCCACTGCACGGATTGTGGCGGGGCGGTCAGTCCAGCTCGCCCCTGCCACCGCAACGGCTGCAGCTGTCGATGACGGTCAAACCCACATAGCGGCCCGATCCGCCGCAGTCGGGGCAGACTTTGCGGCTGCTGCCTTCGCGGGAAACTCCATCCAGAATTTCCAGAAAACGGCGGACCGACTCGTGTTTCAGCTGTTCCCGCGAGGAAAACTGCTGGTCTCCCAGTGTGGTGTGATTGTAACAGCCACCGAAAGCGACGCGAAGCATGGTAACGACCCTCTCTGTTCGAGGATGTCGTGAGGTGCTCTCAGCGGCGGCAGGCCACACCAGCCGCTGCACGGAACGGTGATTCTAACAGGTGGCAGGCCGGTCTGCCGAGATCCCTGAAGTGGAAAAAGGGGAATTCCCCGCAGGGGGCGGGTGACAGGCCGCTCCGGGGTGCCTCCGTCATGCTGCCTGGAACCCGCTCGCGGGCAGGTCGGGCGAGTATCGTCGACTCCGGGACGATGACAGGCTGCGTCTGGTGAGGGGGCGTTCCACGCGATACGATATGGACGCTGTCCTCCGCCTGTTCATCTTCCCGCTGTTTCGGGACGGTTTGAACAGCTTACGGGATGGCCTGTTGCGCGGCGTTTTCAGATGGCACTTCCCCTGCTGTTCACTGTCCGCCCTGCCGGATATCCACCTGAAGGAACACTCATGTCTTCAGTCTCTCATGCGTCAGCCCGGGTCTGCTGGCGATCGCTCTTGTTCGGGCTGGCTTTCGCCGTGCTGACGCTGCTGCCGGCGGTATCTGCCCCGGCCGCGGAAGAAACCGCCACGAAATCGAAAAAGACGGCAACGGCAGCCGGGGCGCGGGTTGCCACCCATAACGACCTGACATATTCCACTGTCGATGGAGAAGAACTGAAGCTCGACCTGGCGGTGCCGACGGCTGGCGAAGGCCCGTACCCCATGGTGGTTTTCATTCATGGCGGTGGCTGGGCGGGCGGCAACCGGGTTTCTTTCCGCTCGCAGATTCAGCAGGCGGCCCGGCGGGGTTATGTGGCAGCCACGGTGAGTTACCGGCTGATGCAGTACGACCGGGAGAACAAAGAGACCACCACGGCGAAGAAGGCATTCCCCGATCAGGTGCATGATGTGAAGGCCGCCATCCGCTGGCTGCGGGCCAATGCGGCGGAATACCACGCGGATCCCGAGCGGATTGGTGTGATCGGATTTTCGGCGGGTGGTCACCTGGTGCTGATGCTGGGGCTGACCGATGAGGACAGCGGGCTGGAAGGCGAAGGCGGGAATCCGAAAGTTTCCAGCCGGGTGCAGGCCGTGGTGAATGTGTTCGGCCCGACCGAGATGAAATCGGCCTGGAAACAGAGTTCCGTGGCCTGGATTTACCGGCTGTTCATGGGAGGCACTCCCGAGGAAGCTGCCGAACATTACCGGCTGGCCAGCCCGGTGACATGGGTCAGCAAAGATGACCCGCCGGTGCTCA
>JAGQPV010000865.1 GCA_020426545.1 Planctomycetaceae bacterium | reverse complement strand
AGACCCTGGTCCCGTCCGTCAGTCCCGCGTCGAACCCCACCAGTTGTTACCGGGGTCGTAGCCCGGCTCCAGGAAGGCAGCCGCCTGCCGCTCCAGCGCGGGCAGCGTCTTCGTGCGGGTCTGTTCCTGCTGCCTTTCCCAGGCGTCCTCGCTGAATTTCGGATTCGGCAGCGGACGAATGGCTCCCGTCTCCGCCAGCCAGGCATCCAGCTCCCGCCGCATCTGCTGCACCTTCTCCGGGTGCTTCGGTGCGACATCGCCCTGTTCACCGGGATCGTTCGCCAGCTGATACAGCTCGTCCCGCCCGTCTTCATAATAGTGAATCAGCTTCCAGTCTCCGTCCCGCAGCACCGCACTCGGCTCGCCACCCTGGTTCCCGTAATGCGGGTAATGCCAGTGCAGCAGCCGCTGTGGAATCGTCTTCCCCTGCAGCAGCGGCACCAGACTCACGCCGTCCACATGCTGCTTCGGCAGCAGCGGCAGCCCGGCCATCTCCAGCAGGGTGGGGAAGAAATCCGCCCCCGTCACCGGCACGCGGCAGGTGGAACCCGGCTCGACCACGCCCGGCCAGGCAATGTGATACGGCACCCGCAGGCCGCCTTCCCACTGTCGCCCCTTCCCGCCCCGCAGCGGCAGGTTGGATGTCGCCATCCCGTCCCCGGCGGAGACACCGCCGTTATCCGATGTGAAAACCAGAATCGTATTCTCACTCAAGCCCTGCTTTTCGAGTTCGGCCAGCACCAGGCCCACGGCCTCGTCCATGGCTTCCACCATGCCGGCGTACACGGGGTGGTCCTGCACCTGCCGCACCGGGCTGGTGCGGTCAATCAGAAAGCGGTGCGGCGGCGTCGGCAGCGCGGCTGCTTTCTCGCGGTACTTCGCCCACAGTTCCTGCGTGGACTGAATCGGTGCATGTACCGAGTAAAACGCCAGGCAGGCAAAGAACGGTTTTCCGCCGTGCGTGCTGATGAACTCCGCCGTTTCCCGCCCCAGTCGCAGCGGCAGCGATTCCCCGGCCGGCCCGTCACTCAGCTTCGGGTTGTTATACGGCGAGAAAAACCCGCCCGGCGGCGAACCCCGGTGATGGCCACCCCGGTTGATGTCGAATCCGTGGTCCTCCGGAAAGGAACCTTCCCCGCCGAGGTGCCACTTGCCCGCATAAAACGTGCGGTAACCGCCGGCCCGCAGTGCTTCGGCCAGACTGGTCTCGTCCGCCGGAAGCTCGTGCACATACTTCGGCGGCAGCTTGCGGGTGTTCCGCTTCCAGCGGGATTCCTCCGCCGCGCCGATCCAGTCGGTAATGCCGTGCCGCGCGGGAGTGCGTCCCGTCATGATGCTGGCCCGCGACGGACTGCAGACCTGGCAGGCGGCATACCCCTGCAGAAATCGCATGCCGGAGCTGGCAATCCGGTCGATGTTGGGCGTCTCGTAAAAGGTGCTGCCTTCCACGCTCAAATCCCGCCAGCCCAGGTCATCGGCCAGAATGAACACGATATTCGGCCGGTCGGCCGCTTTCGCCTCACCAGCCTGCAGCACAGCCACCGGCAGCAGGAAGGCCAGCAGGAGCCACGCGGCGGGCAGAATGTTGACGACACGTGATTGCGGGGGAATTGCAGATCGGGAGCAGCAGCCGGTCATAGGTCTCTCCGGAAGTCTCGGGTCTGTCGGGCGCCCTTGAGTATCCGGTCCCGGCCCACACGGATCAAGACGCTGGTATCATTCGGCAACTGTCACACGCACAGCGCAACGGGTGCCACTGCTGGCTGGTCCAGCAGTGTCTTCCTCCTGCGTGGCCTGCTCTGCTCATCAAACCCCTCTCCAGAGGGAGAGGGGTTGGGGTGAGGGGCCTTGTCTTCCGTAGCAACTCACACCTTCGACGTGCACGGGAATGCCACTGGTGGCTGACCCACCAGTGTCTCCAATCAACCAGAAGCTGGCCGGCACACCCGGAACGGGCACATCAGGAGAGACGGACTGTGAAACGCCTGAAGGTGATGACGATCGTCGGCACGCGGCCGGAGATCATCAAGCTGTCGCGAATCATTGCCGAGCTGGATCAGACGATGGACCATATCCTGGTTCAT
>JAGQPV010000864.1 GCA_020426545.1 Planctomycetaceae bacterium | reverse complement strand
GACTCCGCCCAGTAACCGGCCCTGAACCCGTTGCGCTACCGCTGCGTAAACCTGCATGTGCAGGCGGTCGCAGAGGGTCGCCACCGCCTCAAGACTGGTGATCGCACCAGCGCTGTCGCCGGTCTGGTGAGCACACTGCGCGCGGAGCATGGCGGCCTGAATATCGGCCAGTGGATTCCCTTCGGCATCGAGTTTTCGCGCCTCGCGGAGAGCCCGGCGGATGGTCCGGGAGGCGATACGTTCCGACGACGGCGGCATCAGGTGAATACTGCCGCGAAAACCGCGAAACACTACCCGGAACAGTCGACTGCGAAACACACCGCTGCGGCGAAGCGGCTTCCAGCGACTGGTCAGCAGAGTTTCCGCAGCCGCCCGGTCTCCAACGTACAGGGCCAGATTCAGCCGGGCCACAGTCTCGTGGGCCAGGTCGAGCGAAGCCAGCTCATGCTGCCAGTCGCCGGCCGCGCGCTCCAGATGATCTCGGGCCACGTCCGGCTGATCAGCCACCAGCCAGATGGCGTTGCAGATGGAGATATGAAAGTAGCCCGAAGTGTCTCGGGCATTGTTCTCCGCTCGAAAGATCAGCCGGGGGATGGTCTCCGAGAGTTCCGGCAAATGCCCCAGATAGTACTTCGCCCATACGGAATACATTCGAGCTTCTGAAATCAGTGCCTGAACCGGCCTGGACTGCGAGGTACACAGCCTGAGAGCTTCGTCGGTATAGCGATCTGACTCCTGCCACTGGCAGTTGTTCAGGGCCGCCAGAGACTGGGCTGTGCGGAACATGGCCCGCGTGGACGGAGTAATGTGGGGCAGTACCCGGGATTCCGCCAGTTCGACATATCTGACGATCTGTTTCTCCCCCCGCCTGCCCTGCCATGTTGCACCAGCGATCAGCCAGCACAGAGCAATGCCGATCGATTCCCGCTCGCCTGCATCCAGAGCAGCTGCGGCGAACTCGGGGGTCAGTGACAGCCGTTCCAGCACGCGGGTTGGGTAGGGGCGCAGGACGGAGTGGTAGGCGCGGAGTTTTTCCCGCTCCCGCGGCGGAATGGCGGACGGTTCACAGGCCGTGAACCCGGTACCCCGCCGCTGCAGCCGGAAGCCGTGCCATAACGCCCGCAGCAGGGCTGTCCGGGGAGAGGCCGGGATGGTGATTCCCAGGGGGCGGAGAGACTGCTCCAGCAGCTGCATTCCGCGAATCGGCTCACCGAATTCCGTCAGATGGACTCCCGCCATCCGCCGCAGCTCGTGTTGCTCGGCCGGGTCGGCTGCTTCAGCCGCCTGGAGGTACACCTCGGCCGCCTCGCGGCCCTGGCCGGCCCGCGCCAGGGCATCGGCATACTGCTGCATCAGCGCAATGCGCTTCCGCTCCCCGGCCACATCGCAGTCCAGTGCCAGTTTCAGGCTGTGGACCCGGTGCTCGAAGGCCAGGGTCTGTTTGGCGCGTTCCGCGGCTTCCAGTGCCAGCGGGTAAGCCTGCTGTGGTTGTCCGGCGGCCATCAGATGGGCTGCCGCCAGTTCCGCATCCCGGCCGGCGGCGGAGAGATAAACGTCGGCCAGTCGCTGGTGATGCTGGCGGGCCCGGTCCGCGGAGATGCGTGTCAGCAGCGTTTCCCGCACCCGATCATGGTACGTGTCGACAGGGAACCCGTGCTCGGAAAATCGATAGCGGATCAGGCGGCGGTGCTCGAGCAGTCGGAGAGCGGAGCGGATTTCCGCGGGTGTGCCACTGGCGCGCATCAGCGCCTCGACCGTGGCCGGGCGGGATGTCAGTGCAACCAGTTCGAGCAGCATCCGGGCGGACGCCGGCAGGTCCTCGGTGCGAAGCCACAGGGCGTCGGCCAGCAGATTCGGCGTCTTCGCTTCCGGTGACTGGAGCGGGCCAGCCGCCAGAAAGGTGGCGTACTCGCGGACCAGATACGGATTTCCTCCCGCCTGTTCCACCACCCGCCGGGCGAGGCGGCCGAGGGAATCGTCTTTCTGCTCCGGCAATGCTTCCTGCAGCGAAATGCGGGCCAGGGTATGAGCTTCCGCCTCGTCGAGCGGGCGGAGGCGGAGACGAACCAGTTCCGCCTGGCTGCTGGAGCGAGTCCA
>JAGQPV010000863.1 GCA_020426545.1 Planctomycetaceae bacterium | reverse complement strand
CTGCTGGGTTCGGGCGAACTGCCCGGGTGCGTGTGGATCCAGACCCGGCCGAACTGCTCGGGCTTTCTGCCGTGATCCACCTGCCGGTCGAAATAATCGGCCACCGCTTCATCGTTGAATTCCACAGTGGCCACACTGCACTGCTGGCGGATCAGTTCAATGTCCCCGATCAGCAGTGGATCGTCCTCAGCCCCGATGCCGAAGCCACCGATTTCTGTCTCACCCTGATCCCGCAGAAACAGCAGTTTGGCCCAGGCATACGGCGTGAACCGCAGTGTCGGTGTCTGCACCACACGTGACCGTTTCGCCCGCCGCTGGCGTGAGTTCCGCCTCAACTGCAGCCGTCTCATCTGCTTCCTCCTTTGCCGCCTCGGCGGCACGGCAGGTGTTACAGGTTGTTTCTTCGAGGCAGTTCTCGCAGAACACGTCATCGCAGCTGCTGCAGCTCTGCTGGCAGCTGCGGCAGAGAAATTCCTCGCAGCCGTCGCAGCGGTCGGTGCAGCTGTCACAGCAGCCATCACCGCACATGCTGCAGCAGGTCTGACACTGGCCACACAGCAGCTTTTCGCAGTAGCCGCAGCTGGCCCCGTCGTCATCCCGGGTGGTGACCCCGCAATCCTCACACGGTTCGCCGGTCCAGTCGTCCAGCGAAACGTAGGGACTGCTGTCGTTGTATGTCTGCAGGATCTGCACCACGATCTGAAAGAAGTCGCTCAGCCGGCCCTGCGACAAGGCACTGCGGATGGCGGCCTGGCCGTCGCCCTCGCACAGCCGGTCGTCCTGCACGTGCGGGTGGGTCACAGACGAGTTGGAGGCCGCCGGGTTGGGTTCAAGGGCGATCACCTCGTACCGCGGGGCATCCCGTAGAGCGGCATACTTCAGCCGGATCTCAAACCGGCCCAGATCAATCCCGTCCAGTTCGATCGGATCGCTGATTACCGACACGGTACGGCGTTTGAGGTCAATCTCCACCTGCTCGTAATCCTCGAACGGGGCGAGCAGCTCCTCATACAGCAGCCGCAGCTGCAGCGGGTATGCCGGCACACGATCTGCCTGCGATGCATCGGCCAGCTGATCGAGCTGCAGACGCAGGTTGAGCAGCTCGCGCTGCAGCCGCTGTTCCAGCCGGGCGGCAGCTGTCCGCCATCCCCGCTGCCGGGCGATCTCCAGCAGCCGGCTGGTCCGGCGACAGCTGGTCCATTCGCTGTCTGGCCATTTGGCACTGTCATGAACTGGTCCGGCCCGCTGCCTTGGAGTTCTGACAATCTGCCCGGCCACGCGGATTGCCAGTCGCTGGTGTTGATTCATAAGTGTCTCCCATAGCATAAACACACGAAGCCACCGGCACTGCTGCCGCTGGCTCCGTGTGCATGAATCGTTATTTGTTAATTCCCGAGCAGCCTTCTGAGATTATGCTGCCGCCCCTTCGATCTTCGTCGGCGTGATACTGATCCGGTCACCCGGCTGCAGCACGCACTCGGCTGTTGTCGGCTGCCGATTGACGCGGATCAGATAATCGGCAGGGTGGCCGGACGGGATCTTCTTAGCGAACAGGGCGGCCACCGTTATGCCCTCAGTGATTTCGATTTCATCTGCCCAGCCTCCGCCATCGTTGTTAATCAGCATGATCTTCATAGTCTGGTTTCCGTTACTGTGTATCTGAGTGTGGAAGAAGGGGCCGGCGTTCCGTCCCTCAGCTGTGTTGTCTGGTCAGTCGGTTGATGAATGAGAGTGCTGCCACAGATAAGCTCTCAGGCGGCGCAGAACTCTTCGGCCGACCGCTGCTCGAACACAGCGATATTGCGTTCCAGCTGAACCGCATCCCAGTCGATGAAGCGGTCTTCGGCATCGACCGGTTCGAGATTCAGGGGCTGGAAACCCAGGTGGCTGATTTCATTGACGGTCTCACCGGTAGCGCGGGCGATGGCCCGATTGAGGTCGTTCTGTGTCATGACACTTGCTCCAGATTGAGAGACAGCGCCGCCCCCGGGTGAGGCGGCATGGGGAACACACCGCCCCGTTTCGGGGCACATCAGAATTAGGAAAGTTCTGCTGTCACCGAGCCTGCAGGCTGGCGGTGTCACCGGCCACTGACAGGAGCCAGTGCTGTTCCA
>JAGQPV010000862.1 GCA_020426545.1 Planctomycetaceae bacterium | reverse complement strand
GGCGATGGGTGCATCGCGGCGATCGACCAGCGAACTGAGATACAGCAGCCCCTTGGTCGGGTTCTCTGCAATCCGCATCTGCGAATGCGTGGCCTCCAGGACATCGCGGCGGCTGATCTGACCAACCAGTTCGCCGTCCCGCAGCACGGGCAGCCGGCGGGCGTTGAGATCCTGAAACAGCTGGGCAATCGCCAGCAGGTCGGTCTCTTCATCAATCGTTCGGGCTTCACGATCGATGTAAGGGGTAATCTCCGTGGTCGGCAGCCCGTCGTATGCGGCATCGGTCAGCACCCGCATGCAGCAGCGCTCAGAGAACACGCCGAGGTACATGCGATTGTCGTCAATTACCGGTGCCCCGGAGATCCGGTTGCGGAGCAGCAGATCGATGGCCTGGAAGACGTCCATCTCAGGTTTCAGGGTGATCAGTTTTGTCACCATGATATCGCGGGCGAGCAGTTGAGCGTTCATGGCATTCTCCCCATGGTCCGGCGCGGGGCAGAATGTCCCGTGCGAGCCAGAGTGCAGCAGCCACCGCAGTGCAGAATGCATCCGGGCAGAGCCTGCTGATGTGAAGCTCCATGCTACGCATGCCGGGAAGCAACTGGCAACCCATATTCCCGATTCCAGGAGCCCCAGACAGCCCGCATTCGGCTGACACGACCACAAACACCTGTAGAACAGCCACTTAACTGCCAGCCGCAGTCAGGGAAGAGCAGTCCAGGAATTGAGAATCAAGCAGCCGCACACTGTTCACTTCGGCGCGACAGACCGGTCAGCGGCGGGAGCATGGCCGGAAACAGGTCCGCCATTCTGCCCCCGGCAGGAACCTCAACTGCAGGGCGAAAAACCGACGGCGAGCGTCAGACTGCCGATCTCGCTGTGAAAGTCCGCCAGGAAATGGTGTCCCCAGGCCGGGAGGGGAATGGGCTGCTGCTCCGCGAAGACCTGAGGCAGCCCGATATCGAGGCCCACATCCGCCAGCGAGCGTTTGCCGAAACCGGCCGTGACATTCGCCAGTTCGCCCATGGCATCCCGCACATCGTCATCGAATGCTTCCGGCGGAAAGCCCGTCATCCGTTCGAACACGGCCATCGACGTGGCGACGGAGGTATGAATGCTCAGTGACCCGTTCATTCCGCCGGAGAGCAGAATCAGCGATGTGACCGGAGAACTCAGCTCTGCCGGGTGACCGACCGGACGAATCCTGTTCGGGGTCGCCAGACAGCCCAGCATGGTTTCGAACACGACGGAAATCGACTTCACGAACGGTTCCAGCATGTTCCGCTGCGGAATGGCCGCGGAAGACAAGGCGAGCTCATCCATGTCGATGTCCATGTGAAACAGCAGCCACGGGAAAACCGGCGGACGGAAGTTGAAAGTGCAGACGTACCACGGGCAGGCCGTTTGAGAATGCGGCCGGGCAGGGCGCACTCCTCGCCGGGGCCCCGCTGACTCCATCCGAGACGGTCCAGCACCCGCGTGCAACAGCTGCACCTGTAGAGAAAACCACGAGTGCGACAAAGTATAGTTCAGCCGATTCAGTCCTTCCGGCTGTTTTCGTCAGGTCAGGGGAAACCGAGACCTGTACCAGCCCGCATGGCCCGCAGGACTGCCGCAACCGGCATTTTCCGAGGGCTGAACATCAGAACGGCTGCATCAGTTCTCCATCGGAACGGTTCCCCAGCTGGCCGAGAACAGAGCGGTCGATATTTTCCGACAGAAACCGCACGGAGCCATCGCCCATGGCCACGTGCAGGCCGCCCTCATGCCAGCTGCCGAACCCGCCCACATGGAGGAGATCCGGTTCCGCACCCTCCGGCTGCTGTTCAGAAGCTCTCCCTGTGCGGGAATCGATTTTGACCAGCGAGCCCGTATTCCGCAGCGAGGATCGGGTGCCGGACATCCAGCCGAGGGAATCCTTCTCACGCGGTTTCTCTCCCACGAAGATGGTGTAGGTCAGCCCGTCGTGAATCTGTTCGAACCGGATGCCGCTGTTGAGAAACATGACACCCGTGTTCTCAACATCGATCGGTGTCTCTGTGCCGGCATGGCAGGCCGCATAGTTCGTCATACTGATCTCTTTGCCGGACTCCGTCTGAGACCCCAGTCCGTAACCTCCA
>JAGQPV010000861.1 GCA_020426545.1 Planctomycetaceae bacterium | reverse complement strand
CACGTCGCGAAATTATGGCCCGACAGCTGAAAGTCGTGCGTGAGTCCACATCCGATGAATGGAGCGAAGTGAAGGAGAAAACCTCCGCCGCCTGGAATGAGTTCGAAGAGGCTGTCAGAAAGACGGCTGACAAACTCACCGACTGATCCCCCGTCACCATTGCCGCTTTAGCCGATCAGGAAAGACGCTGATTTCTCCTTCTGACCGGAGAAACGCCTGCTGCAGTCATCGGTGGTGGTCCCGTTTTATTGCCGCCGGTCCGAATCTTTTCATGTTCCCCATCATGCTCCAGCCAGGCCCTGCTCCGCAGGCAGCAGCCTCGCCATGGCTGTCTACCAGGAGATCCAGAAAATGGTCAGCTCATCACAACAGCACTCGCCACATCATGTGCCGGGGAAATCCGACAACCGCGACCTGCACTGCGGCATCTTCTATACGGTTGAAGCCGCCGAACAGACCCTCAGAGAACTGGAAGCCGCGGGCATCCCGAGGAAGGCCATCACCCTGGTCGTTTCCGAAGAGACACGGGAGCGGCATTTTCCCCACCGGGAAGAAACGGACGAGCACGGCGAGACCGATCTGGCGACATCGGCCACGGGCGGCGGACTGCTGGGCATGCTGGCCGGCGGACTGGGCGCCGCGGGAATGGCCACTGCCACCGGCATGGCCCTGGTGACCGTTGGCCCTTCGCTGCTGGTGGGTGGCGCCGTTGTCGGTGCCTTCCTCGGAGCCATGCGGACCCGCGGCCACGAGGGCGAACTGGCCGACTTCTACGATCAGGCCCTGACCCGGGGTGGCATCCTCGTGGGCGTCGATACCACGCAGGTTCCCTCAGCGGCCCTCAGCCAGCGGGCGGATGAAATTCTGCAGATTCGCGGCGCCCGATTTGTGCCGCTCGAGCGGGACTGGCCCGGTTTTTCCGCCAGAGATGAAGAAGACGGAACGCCCCGTAAGCCCCGTTGACCAGTCGGCAGCTCACGCCCATCAACTTGGAACGCAACGTCATACAGCGGCGGGAGCCGAACACCCGCCGGCCTGTGGAAGATGGAAACCCTGCCCGTCACACCGCCGGTCACCGTGCCGGGCCGGGATGTCGGATATCAGAAGGAATGGACCATGAACGGACAGAACTCTCCTCGCGAAAATATTCTGATCACCGGGGCCAGCGGACTGATCGGCAGTCATGTCGTCCGCCAGCTGGCCGACCGCTTCCAGCTGTTCGGGATGGACGTCCATCCGCCGGAAGATGACAGCCCCCGCCCCGTGCATCACATCACCGCCGACCTGACCGACGATGAGAGCACCCGCGGGGCCCTGCAGGAACTGAAGCGTCTGACAGGCGGAAAGCTGTATTCGGTCATTCATCTGGCGGCCTGGTATGACTTCACCGGCGAACCCAGTCCCATGTATCAGGAGCTGACCGTCGAAGGCACCCGGCGGCTGCTGACCGGCATGCAGGAAGAGGGTATCGAAGCAGGACAGTTCATCTTCTCCAGCAGCCTGCTGGTGATGCAGCCGGATGAACACGGCCGGCACATCTCGGAACTTTCGCCTACCCGGGCCGAGTGGGCTTACCCGGAGTCCAAGCTGCAGGCGGAAACTCTGCTGCGGAAGCACCACGGCAGCATCCCGCTGGTCATTCTGCGGATTGCCGGTGTATACGACGAGGAATGTCATTCCCTGCCGATCTCGCAGCAGATCGCCCGCATCTACGAAAAGCAACTGGAAAGCTACGTCTTCCCGGGCGATCCCTCGCACGGCCAGGCGCTGGTGCACCTGCAGGATCTGGCCGCCTGCTTCGAGCAGTGCATCGAACACCGGGACCAGCTGGGCAGCGAGTCGCTGTTCCTTGTCGCCGAGTCCGACGTGATGAGCTATGGCGAACTGCAGGAAGAACTGGGGGAGCTGATTCACGGTGAGGAATGGCCCACCATCCGCATTCCGAAGATCGTGGCCCGTGCCGGAGCCTGGGTGCAGAATCAGTTTGCCGGCGACGACGCCCAGTTCATCAAACCGTGGATGATCGAACTCGCCGACGACCACTACGCCGCCACCATCGCTCATGCCCGCACCCGGCTGGGCTGGGATCCCCAGCACCGCCTGCGGGACACGCTGCCGGAAA
>JAGQPV010000860.1 GCA_020426545.1 Planctomycetaceae bacterium | reverse complement strand
TTCTTTCAGAAAAACAACCGCAATTCTGATGGCTGTCCCGCTCGACTTACGCATTCCCCAATAGCGGAAGCGTCTGCAGCGGCGGGCGCGGCGACAGTTCACTACTCGACAGAAAGCACAGGGCCATGACAGCAGCCGGAAACCGGAAACGCGGATTCACACTCATCGAACTGCTGGTGGTGATCGCCATCATTGCCATCCTCGTCGCCCTGCTGCTGCCCGCCGTGCAGCAGGCCCGGGAAGCGGCCCGCCGCAGCCAGTGCAGAAACAACCTCAAGCAGATCGGCCTGGCACTGCACGGCTACCACGACACCAGCCGTGTTCTGCCGCCGGGGTTCATCAACTCTTTGTCGGACCCCCGACGAAACTTTCTCGCCTGGAGCACCTTCCTGTTGCCGGCGCTGGATCAGTCCCCGCTTTACAACGGGATCGGAACAGCCACGGCCGGCTTTGGCATCAACTGGGGCGATGCAGACGGCGACGGCACCATCGACGACCCCATTGCTGAAGCGCAGACCGTGCTGCCGGCCTTCATCTGCCCCTCCGACCCGATGGGCGGCCTGAACACCAACCTGGCACTTACCGACGCGGCCGGCACGCACTTCGGCAAGTCGAATTACAAGGGCGTCACCGACGCCTTCTCCCCATCGACCGACTACGTTTTCAGCCAAAACAGCAGTACGCGTTTCCGCGACATCATCGACGGCACCTCTTACACGTTCGCCGTCGGGGAGCAGACGACGGACGACGGCCTGATCGGCGGCATCTGGATCGGGGAAAATATTGCCAGGGGTATCAATGCGTATCACTCGACGATGGGCGACACAAAGGTTTCCACGGTCGGTGATACGCCACCCAACAGCAGCTCCTCCGGTTTTGGCAGCAAGCATGAGGGCGGCTGTCACTTCCTGCTGTGCGACGGTGCCGTGCGGTTCATCAGCGAGAATATCGACAGAGCCTCCTACCATGCCCTCGGGACCATCGCCGGCGGCGAAGTCATCGGCGAGTTCTGAGCAGAGGTTGGCAATGCCCGTTCTGTGGCCTGCCACCGGAGGTGCATCGAGCGAACCGAAAGCATCCGTACGAAAGTGCCTTGAATCCACCCGTTCGCAAAGACCATCCCACAGACGAACCGGCCCTGAATTCCCTGCAGTGATATCTGGTTCGGTGCTAACATGCATCAACCTGACGACCGAACCGGGCCACCTGCAGGGGGATTCGGGTGCCATGAACTCGACTTCAGAGGAAAACTCGGAACTGCGGACGCTGCTGGCGCTGGCGCACCAGGGCGATCAGCGGGCCTTCAACGAACTGATCGAAGCGGCCTCGGTGCGACTGCAGCGGATGGCACGGATGATGCTGGCGAACTACCCGCACCTCCGCCGCTGGGAGCAGACGGACGACGTGCTGCAGGTGGCCACCTTGCGGCTGCACCGGGCACTGACCGACGTTCGCCCGGATTCGGCACGGCACTTTTTCGCCCTGGCCGCCACCCAGATTCGGCGGACGCTCATCGACCTGCTGAGGCATCAGTTCGGTCCACAGGGGCACGGTGCGAACTACCGCAGCGACACGGCGGTGCGGGAAGGGAACCACGCCTCCCGTCAACCGGGTTCGAAGACAGCCCGCGGCCCGAAACCGGAGACACTGGACGACTGGACCGCGTTCCACGAGGCGGCCGGGCAACTGCCCGATGAAGAACGCGAAGTTCTGGAACTGACCTGGTACGGCGGACTGCAACAGGCCGAGATCGGCGAACTGCTGGGGGTTTCGATTCCCACGGTTCAGTGCCGCTGGCAGCGGGCGCGAAGACTGCTGCATGATGCAATGCTGGGTGAACTGCCTGCAGACAGGGGCAAATGATCGTGACACCGTCAGAACAGCAGATCGCCGAACTGATGCTTCACTGGGAACAGCAGTGGCAGGCCGGAGAAGAACTTTCCTCGGAATTGCTCTGTGAAAGGCATCCGGAACTGCAGGAAGCGGTCGGCCGCGAAATCCGGGCGCTCAAAGCCATGGCATGGCTTTCGGATGTGGACAGCAGTCCGGACGGAGGTTCGGCGGAGCCCGATTTTCAGCTCTCACAGGTCGCGGCACTTCCAGAAACGTCACTGTCGACGGA
>JAGQPV010000859.1 GCA_020426545.1 Planctomycetaceae bacterium | reverse complement strand
TCCTCTTCCCTGAATCCTGAATCCTGACCACTGACCACCGACCACCGACCACTAAGCTGGATTAAACCGGCCACCGGTCCGCAGCACCTGCTCCGCCAGGGCGACGGCTTCGAGGTCGATTCCCGATTCCCGCATCTGCTGGACGGCTGCGTCGATATCGTATTCCAGCCGCCGGAACGACACGTCGCCGTCTTCAATCACTGCATAGGCCAGCCGGGGATCGCCATCACGGGGCTGTCCCACGCTGCCGGGATTGATGACCTGCGTCTGCCCGAGGTCGAGGTGAAACGGGACGTGGGTGTGCCCCACGCAGACGAAATCCGCCTGAATCGTCTCCAGCCGGGCCCGCCAGCCGGATTCGCAGTCCGTCAGATATTCATCGAGCGGGTCCCGGGGGGTGGCATGCACCAGATAAAACCGCATGCCGCCGAGAGTCACATGCTGAGTCACCGGTAAGCGGGCCAGCCAGCGAATATCGGCATCGGGCAGTTGCTGCCGGTGCAGCGACCGGGTGGCAGCCGCCAGTCGTCGGAAGCCGGCTCCACTGCGGGCGGGCACCTGCTGAGCGACCGCGTGGTCATGATTGCCCCGCACGGCAGCCGTGGCATGCTGCCGCACCCAGTCGATGCAGGGACGCGGATCCGTCCCGTAATCCACCAGGTCTCCCACAAACAGACAGTAATCGAACTCTTCCCGAATCGAGGAGAGCGCCTGCCAGTTTGCGTGAATATCGGCCAGCAGCAGAATTTTCATTATCCGCCAGTTGCTGTGGAATCCTGGAGAGAGCCTGACTCGCGGGAGGCGGCCCCGGCGGACCGCACCAGCAGATCATTATGACGCCACCCGCAGCCTGACACGACCCGCAAACCCCGTCCCGGACGACTTCCATCGATTCCTGCCGCCGGGGTGAACTCCTGCAGCAGGCCAGAGTTTTCGTCTGAAAATTGCACCGGAACAGCGAACAACCGGTGAACTTCGGGTAACGGATCCCGTTCTTCCGTCAATCCTGTTCTGGCGGAGGAAGTCCTTTCGAACGCCGCCCCCCGTCTCATCGACAACCTGCTCATCGACAACCTGTAAGGCCTTCTGCACGGGGCAGGGCCTGCGAAAACTCAGTCACTGCTGCGGAGAATCAGCATGTCGAACAGACCCGCCGCGGAACTGACTCTTCGCGAGCTGTTCCTTGAAGCCGAACGCACTTCCCGCGAACTGGTCGATCACATCGAACGGAACCTGCTGCCACGCAACCAGGAGCTGCGCAGCCTCGCCGCTCCGGCCCGCATGGAAGAAGTGCGCGACGTGACCATCCGCACCTCGGCCGCCTCGCTGCTGGAGAGCAGCCGCTTTTCCGACAAACTCAGCCGTCGACTGACCGAACTCAGCCGGGCCATCGACGAACAGGTCCAGCAGATGGTCAACGGCTGAAGCGGTATCGCGGGGGCCGCTGCGATTTCAACCCGGGCCTGCTCCCGCCACTGAACCCGTCGCCGCGAAATCAGCGGGAACTTTCCGGCTGCCGGGTGCGTCCAGAGAGTATGGCCCAGTCTCTTATGGAAACTGTCGGTCCGGCCGGTACGGCTGCTCAGCATGGCAGGCCCTGCCGTCAATTAACACCAGTACAGAACCAGCGGGCGGTCAGGTGGTTCAAGCCGCTTTCCCAGGCTGCACACGGCCGCTCTGTCGGGGAAATCCTGTTTTTCATCGGCCAGTAGCGCTTTTTTATGTCACCGGCGGCAGCCTGTCAGCGTACTGTAGGAGTACAGGCTCCAGCGCCGTCGGCGGTTCAACCGGCGGTGCACCGGAATTCTCCGGAGCCTCGGAATCGTCTCCATTTTTCCCGAAGTTCAGCCGTTCACCCCGCGTCCCAGCCTGCTGGTGGCGTGTTCGGGGACATGAAATGACGGCCTGACGCCTTCTGCTGCCGGAAAATGCGGCAATCTCTGCCGGAAGCCGGCACACTCGAGCTGTCTTGCACCTCGATCTGCTGTGAAGCCGTCTGCATACGGCCGGGCATTCGCCTTTTAACGGCAGGCCCTGTTCTGTGTGTTTCTCCTGTCTAACCTGGTCCCCCGGGGTTACCCGCTTGATTCGGGGCGGTGACGGGCCTGTCCCGCTGGCAAACGATATTATC
>JAGQPV010000085.1 GCA_020426545.1 Planctomycetaceae bacterium | reverse complement strand
TCGATGGTCGTCAGGTGCAGCAGCAGCCTCAGCATTGCCTCAGCGCGGGCCTGGCAACGACGGTTGCTTGCCGGATCGGGCACGAGCCGCTCGAGCAGCCGGTCACCCCACTGGTTACTTAAGCCGCAGATTCGCATGCCGGCATATCCTCGATGGCAATGCTGGTATTGGTAGAGGCAAACCGAGCAACGTCTGCGCCCGCAACTATCGCGAAGTCATGTGCCGAAATGCATCCGGAGGTAGAATCGCCTCACGTCGAGCGGAGATCGACCGGGACCTTGTTCTATCCCGCCTGAATTTCCACCGAGATATCGCTGGTGGCTTCCGACGAGTACTTGTCCGGGATGTTCCAGTCTGCTTCCGGCTGCTCTTCGGCCGACAGTGGCGATCCGCTGTCTGGCCGCATCACGGAAACGATGTACCGACGCACGGGAACAGGCTCCGGAAGAGAGTAACTGCCGTCGCTGGCGACATCTTCTGTCGCACCCACGTCGCGCTTCGCATTATAGAACGGGACCCGCCCATTGCCGACGGGCTGGCCATCCATTTGCACCACGCTCCCGGCAGTCCCCGTCTCGACGGCGAACGTACCGGACTGTTCGCCGACCACGATCGTATTCAATGTACTGTCGACCACGTGGGCGATGGGAACATTCCGGTTGGGGAAATGAGCGCCAATGTCGCACACGATGCCATACCCAACCGATACGCCCGTGGTCTTTCGTTTCAGTTCTGGTGGATGTCCCGCAAGGCACGGTCTATCAGGCCGATGGACGCCAGCGGACTCGCCACCAGCGACGAGAGGCTTGTGCTGCAGGACACCAGCGACAGACCGGGCCGCAGATCGCTAAAGATGGAGCTGCATCTTGAGCTCTGATTGCACGTTGCGGCGCCGGGCTGCAGTCAGCCCACCAGCTGCAGGGCTCTCATTCGCCTGATTCACCAGCGACCAAGCGGGGGGCCACCCGGCATTTTGCCACTGGCAATGGCACCCGGCCATGGTCTGGCGGAAGATTCCGCAGGAGCGACCTGCCGAGGGAACAAAGCGGCCCTGAAGTCAGGTGCTGCCTTGATTTTTGGACCCGAATGCGGGGCCTCAGGTGACTTTGCGGGTTGTTGCGAATTTCCCGGCCAGTCCCCGGGAATCGATTGCATCGATTCTTAAGGATCGAACGTGGTCCAGCCGAAATGATCCTGACGGAGGCGCGGACTTTGTGTGTCTGACGACAGACACCACACGAGGCCCCGCAGAATCTGCCGATTGGAATTCTTCATGCGGACCACAACTCTCCTGCTATTGCTCTCGCTGACCGGGTGCACCGTCAGCAGGTGGCCACAGGGAGCAACGAAATCCGGCTCAGCCGGGACGCATGCACTCGCAGCGCGGGAGGCACGCGATTTCTCCGCGTCGGCACAGCGGCCGGCATACGGCTGGAAACTGACCGGCAGTCAGCATCAGGCCGAATCCGAAACGCTGGCCAGTTCGAAGCCTTCCCCTGCGGCGATTGCTCTCTCAGCGGAAGAGTCCGAATTACTGAGATCCGCAGCGTCAGCTGGTCGAGACGAATCGTCGGAACAGGTTTCGCCTGTCGTGCAGGTTGCGGCGGAGGAGATCGCTGACACGCCGAAACTGCCGGTCGTGCCTCCCTCCCCCGCTCCTCCATTACTCGATTCATCTGAGGATGGGATTGAACGGAACGCGGAGGCCGATACGACGGGCAAAGAGCCAGCCGCAGCCGAGGCAGCCTCCGGGGTGTGGAATGGCGAAGCGCAGCCGGCCGTTCTGTCTCTGGAAGATGTGATCTTCTCGGTGTACCGCAGCTATCCCAAACTGGAAGCCGCGCTGTCGGACCGCGGGATTGCCGCAGGCGATCAACTGGCAGCCAGCGGTGCCTTCGACCTGAAAATTAAAGGGGAAACCCGTAACCAGCCGCTGGGCTATTACGAAACCTATCGCCACGCGATCGGCGCGGTACAGCCCACGATGAATGGCGGGAATGTTTATGGTGGCTACCGCATTGGCCGCGGTGTCTTCGAACCATGGTACAAGGAACGCCAGACGAACGAAGGTGGTGAGCTGAAGGTTGGCGCGGAAGTCCCGTTTGCCCGCAACCGGCGTATCGACGAGCGACGGGCGGAGCTGTTACGGACGGCTTACGGGCGGCAACTGGTCGATGCCGAGATACAGGCACAGCTGATTGAGTTCGTGCAGGGGGCCAGCTATGCCTGGTGGATGTGGGTGTCGGCCGGCAGAAACTATCGAATCGCCGAGCGCGTCCTGTCGCTGGCGGAAGAACGTACCGGGAGGATTCGCCGTCAGGTTGAAGAGCAGCTGGTCGATCCGCCCGTGCTGACGGATAACCTGCGCCTGGTGGCCGAGCGGAAGGCGAAGCTCTCCGAAACCAGCAGAAAGCTGCAGCAGTCGGCAATCAAGCTCTCACTGTATCTGCGGGATGCCGAAGGCCGCCCGCTGGTGGCAGGTCCTGAACTCCTGCCTGAGTTCCCCGATCTGCTGACAAGGTCGCAGCTGGATCTTGAGGCTTCAGTGGAACGGGCACTCAGTCAGCGTCCGGAGCTGGTGGCCTATGAGCTGAAGCGCCAGCAGCTGCAGGTGGACCAGAACGAGGCCGCGAACGGCCTGCTGCCCGCCATCGACGGGTACGTGACTGGTTCACAGGATATGGGGGAACCCACGAGCAAGAAGCGGGATAAATCCGAGTTTGAGCTGGAGGCCGGGCTGCTGCTGGATGTCCCCCTGCAACGGCGAAAAGCCCGTGGCAAACTTATGGCGGTTCAGGCCAAGCTGGCGCAGCTGGCAGCAAAACAGCGGCTGATGCGTGACGCAATTGCAGCCGATGTCCAGTCAGCAATCGCAGCGCTGCTGGCCGCGATCGAACAGGTGGAGCAGGCCCGTGAAGCTGTCGAGCTGGCGGAGGAACTCGCTCGGCGGGAACGGCGAAATTTCGAGCTTGGTGCTTCGGACCTGCTGAAGGTCACCCTGCGGGAGCAGTATGCGGCGGAATCGGCCATGAAGGAAGTCGAGGCACAGCTCGTGTTCTTTCTGGCGCTGGCCGATTTCCGGGCCGCTGTGGGAGACGACCGCATGGAACTGGACGCGATGGGCGTGCCCTGCGTCCCCAGTGTTCCTCCACTTTGCCAGTTGCCGAAATGACAGGTGCTCCTGCGGTTCCCCGGCAAATTCGAGTGCGATCGGGAGGAGATCTCTGCTGAGTGCCCGCCCCATCGCCATGAATTCGACGCGGGGCTGATCTTACTTGGGAAGTTTCGGAGTCTTTGGCTTTTCCTTTTTGCCACCGGTCTGATTGACATCGACCACGGGCGGGAACCCGTTCAGATTTCGCCAGACCTCGTACCACAGCGGCACCTGATCCAGCAGCACCCAGCCATTGGCCCGTACGCCCTGCCGCAGGAAGCGGTCCCTCGGCCAGGACTCCCCCCTGTCAATCGGCCTGATCAACGCGCGAAACTTACCCATGCCGTTGTCTGTCGCATCGACGGAGACCACTTCACCGCCGAATGTTCCCACGGCGACTGATGGCCAGCCGGAGAACTGCACTGCCGGCCAGCCCTCGAACTGCAGCCGCACATGGCGACCGGGTTCAACCAGCGGCGCGTCATTACCATCGAGCCAGATCTGGACGGAGCGGTCGGTAGTCGCGGGCACGATCGTGCAGACCGGGTCGCCTTCCTTGAGAATCGCCGTATTCATATTGGGTGTGATCTGCACCACAAACCCATCAAAGGGGGCCATGATGACCTGCAGCTGCTGGCGGGATACTTTCGTCTGCATCTCCAGCAGTTCTTTCTCGCCCTTGTTCAAATCCTGCTGCGCCTTGGCGATGTCACTTTCCGCCTTGGAGATATCTCCCCTGGCCTTTCGCAGCACTGCTTCGGCATAGTCGATATCGACCTGCGCTTTTTCTGTCTTGGCACTGCGGTCCCGCTTTTTGCCTTCCAGGCCGGACATGGCCGAAGCGACATAAGCTTCCGCCCTGCGAACCTTGGCCTGTGATTCCGTCAGCTTGCGTTCCACTTCCTGCACTTTCTGCAGTGAGACGTTTCCTTCATCCTGCAGTGTGCGGAGCCGCTTATATTCCGCCTCGAGCTGCGGCAGTGCAGCCATATATTCGGCCAGCTGTTCTTTCTCTGCCCGTACCTTTCGCTCGGCCATTTCGACATAAGCGTTCTGTGCGGCAATTGTTTCCTCTTTGACTCGCTGATAGGCTCGCACCTGAGCTTCGTAAGATTCCACAATCAGGCGCGTCGCTTCGAGCGCACGCTGGTTGGCTTCCAGCTGCTGCCGGGAAGCCTGGACACTCTGCTGACTGTTAACCAGCTGCTGATCCAGCCGGGCAGAATAGGATTCGTCCAGGTCGCGAATCTCGGCGATTACCTGGCCCTTCTCCACCCGTGCGTTCTCGAATATTCCTTCCCCCCAGCGGTGAAGCCGCCCTTTAATAGGCGCTTCGATTACCTGCTGCCGCTGATCAGGAGCGAAAGCCAGCACGCTGCCTGTGCCGGTGACCGACTGCTGCCACGGGGCGAACGCCATCAGCAGTATGGTGGCGATCAGGCCGACGAACAGCACCCAGGCGATCCGTCGGACCAGCCGCGAGGAGCGAGCCAGCCGGAGCGATGGCATCACCGATTCGCTGTATGCCAGCGGCACCAGCAGTGTGGACCGGGTCCGGTCGCTGAAGGATTCGCGTAACCGCTCAGCCGACATACGCGTTCTCCAGAGTCTGTTCCACCGGAGTCCTCGGGGGAAGGGAGACGGTCCGCGTGCCGGCTTCCGCCAGGTCCCGCCGTCCGGTCACCATCAGCAGTGTCCAGGGCTGGTCGGGATCAACCAGGAGCCGCGTCAAACGTTCCGCATCGTGATCCGGCAAAGCATCAATCAGCCCATCCACCAGCAGCAGCCGCGGACGCCCCACAATGGCCCGGGCAGCCATCAGCAGTCGCGCCTGATTCGTCGACAGAGGGTAGCCAGTGCCCGTCAGTACGGTCTCGAGTCCATCGGGCAGCTGCATCATGATGTCGATCAGACCCACCTGCTCCAGAGCATCTCGCACATGACTGGTTGATACTTCCGGTCGTTCCAGATGCACATTCTCCAGCACGGTGCCGTTGAAAAGTTCCACTTCCCTCAGCAGTGCCACATGCCGTCGGAGCGCATCGGGCCGCATGTCACGCGGTTCGAGACCATCGATGGCAATATGCCCCGCGGAAGGTGCACGTGTGCCAAACAGCAGGTCCAGCAGGCGACTGCCGGCGGCTCCGTCCGATCCGGTCAGCATCACGCGTTCGCCACTTTCAATCTGCAGCGAAAGTTCCTTCAGCAGTGTCCCCAGGACGCCGTCGGCACAGGTGACTCGATTCAGCAGCACGCATGCCGGCCGGTCTTCCGGCAGATTGAGCAGACCATCCTGCCGTTCCATCGGCAGATCGAACAGCGTCCCCAGTTTGTCGACTGCGGCCAGCAGGTCGTAATAGCTCTCCACGTGCTTACCCAGCTTGGCAAACGAGCCCACGATCACCGTCACGATCAGCTCAGCGGCCACCAGCTGTCCCAGAGTGAGCTGACCGGAAATGACCAGCCACCCTCCCAGACCCAGCAGCACGGTGCTGGCGACGGCCTGCATCCCCAGGGCAAATACCATCTGCCGCATCAGCACGCGAAAATGCGCTTTGCGGGCAGTGAGATAGTCGTACACCAGATTGTCCGCGCGGTCGACGGCGAAGTTGCCGGCCCCGCTGTGACGAAAGGCTGTCGGGCAGCTGGACAGATCTTCCAGCCAGGAGGCCATCCGGTACTTCATCTTCGATTCTTTAATACTGCTGGAGACTGCCCCCCGGCCCAGCACCAGAATCACGAATGCCACCAGCGCCAGCAGCACAATGTCGAAACCGAGAAGCCACGGATGGTAAAAGGCCAGCACGGCCATGCCCACCAGCCCGCCGAGTACGAGAGAGACGCCGTCCAGCAGCAGCTGGGCCGTCACCTTCTGCACTGTCACCACATCAAAAAAGCGGTTGACCAGTTCGCGACCGGACTGACCATCCAGCGATGCGACTTCCACCCGCGGCAGCCGGTAAGCCAGGTCGGCGGCGACCCGCGCAAACAGACGCTGCTGCAGAATTTCCACCACCCAGGTCTGCAGCGCACGCAGCGAGGCTGAGAAGGACAGAAAGGCGAGCAGCATCAGGGCGAGCACGACCACCGGTTGCAGCAGCCGACCGAACGCCACTGTATTCACCAGCGTTTCGACGGCCAGAGGGGTTGCGACCGTCAGCAGGCCGGTCACAAGGGCGAACAGCAGAATGATCCAGATATCGCCCGCTTCCGGCCGCAGCAGCAGGCGCAGTCGCCCCAGAGGCGTGTGGGCCTCAGCATTGGTGGAGTGTGTTCCAGTGACTCGCAGCCGCGGCTCAATCACGAGGCATCGCAGCAGATCGTCGCGCTGGCGAAACTGCAGCAGACTCCGCAGCTTTCGCTGGCCCACCCACAATCGGTTTCTGTCCCGCAGGGGGCGCAGCAGATGAAAAGAGCGGCCACGGCGATCGCCGATCGCCTTCCACTGCCGCTCCTGTCCCACACGGGTTATCAGCCGTCCGCCGTCCCGTGCGACTTCAGTCACCTGCTCAAAAGTGCAATCGACGATGCGGCATTTCAGACCAAGGCTCTGGCCCGCTTCCACCAGCCACTTCCACCAGCGATCCTCCGGTCCCGCCGGCCAGGCGGAGGCCGCTTCCTCCAGAGCACGGCGGATCCGTGGTCGATCAGCGGTCTCGCCCGCGTCGACCGCCAGCTGCTCGAACAGCCACGCCGCGGCTTCGAGGTCGCTCCCCTGGTCGGAGTGATCAGAAACTGCGGAATTCATTTGTTGACTCGGAAGAAAGGATTCTCAGGGCAGAAAAAAACGACGCCTGCCCTTGTGCTCTGGAAGTGCTGTCCGCAACTCTTTTTCTCAGCCTGCCCTGTCTGTTCGAATCAGGCCGCTGTGTTCAATTCATAGTACTTCTCACCCGGCAGGTCTTTGCATTCCCGGTTCGTGGCAGGAAATTCCCGCGAGGAATCCATTTCAGTCCACCGGACGTGCATGGCAAATCGGGACAATCGGCCCAATCATCTGAATTGTACCAGAGTTGTTCAGGCAGGCCGGATTGCCTGCGAACTGGGGGAAGTTCACGATCAGGGCAAGACACTTTCCGATCGTCCGGCAGGGCCCGCTTCGATTCAGCTCGATCTCTCGTGGATGTTCCGGGAGAAGACCAACGGCCTGCCGTTGTCCGGCTTTCTTCTGTTCGAGGCAGCCGATCTGTCCCGGAGCAACGTCGATTCACTCCCGCGCCAGATTACCCCACCCGGTCAGTCCGACTGGGACAGTCACGGCAAACGGTATGCTGGAGGGATTACGTTCGGGCAGGATCAGCTCGTGGGAATGATTCGGCAGAAAAGTCCAGTTTCCGCTGAGGGGGAGCTCATTTGCCGAACAGGAATGTCATTCTGGCAGGTTCCAGGCTCATATTTTCTGAAGGCGCCGAGTCCTCGCGTACAACCCCGAGTGGACCGATTCTGATTCTCTACTCTTATCATTGCCCGGGCACAGACCGATCCTGACAATATAGTCAGGAAACAGGAGGGCTGTCCACTGGACTCCGGGAGAAGGAGGCCCCTGCCCCAATTCACGAAATCGGAAAAGTATTTCGTGTATGATAGTTCGTACAATGCCGCCCGGGCAAGAGGCAATCCGGCTTTCAAGCCGGAAACCCGTAGAACGGCGCTCCGATTCCTGCAGCCGGCTTGTGTTCTCTGCCCGGCGATGGTCAGCCACCGCCCGTTTCTGAATCTGCATCATACGGCCCAGTGGAAAAACGGCCTGCCATCAGGTTTCCGTTCCGCGTCGCTTGCCGTCATTCGCGCACGTTCACCCAATGTTCTGTGCTGCAGGCAGTTGTCGCCGTGACAGACCGGACCATCGGCCTGTTCCATTGTCTACGCGTGCGGGCGTGGCGGCCAGGGGAAAAAGGCGCTGGTGCGGCGAATATAGTCGGCGTAAGCCGGCCGTCTTTCAGGCAGAGACTGCTCCAGCAGCAGGACACCGGAAAACCAGAGCAGCAGCGCCGTCATCAGCAGGGGACAGATCAGAAGCCACCAGAAATCCGGAGGATGTCCGGCGACCGCAACCAGCGACATGCCCCACCAGATACAGCTGTCGCCGAAATAGTTGGGATGACGTGTGTAACGCCACAGACCACGATCCAGCACCCGGCCCTGGCTGTCGGGGCGAGAGAGAAAACGGGCCAGCTGCCAGTCTCCACCCGCTTCAAAGATCAATCCCACCGTCCACAGCATGATTCCGACTGCATGCGACCAGTGCCACCCTGGCTGTGCCCGCGCGATACCAAACTGCAATGGCAGGGAAATGACCCACATTGCCACGCCCTGCAGCAGGAAGACGATGAACAGACTCTGCCACCAGAACGCCCTGCCCCTCTTCTTCCGCATTTCAGCATACCGGCGATCCTCCGGTTCACCGATTTTTCTCCACGCAAGGTACCCGCCGAGGCGAACACCCCACACCGTCGCCAGCAGCGGAAGCAGCCAGCGGGAAGGGGCTGTTCCCGCGGCAGTAGCTGATGGAGCGTCGGACAGCAGCACTGCCGCCCAGGCAACCAGCACGAACCCTGGTCCCCACAGGATGTCGATGATGCTGACATCCTTCAGTGGCAGGCTGATCAACCAGGCCAGCAGCAGCGTGCTGGCGATCAGTCCGGCACTGCTGATCAGCAGAGTTGTCATCGGTCAAGCTCTTTTCAGGTCCCGGTCGCAGGCTGCAGGCCCGTCGACTTACTGAGTCACGTCACCCTGCGGAGCGGCATCTGCAGTTCGCGGTTCAAACAGCAGGTGCGTCACCATCCACTCGGTTCCGTCTCGAAAACCAAACAGCTCCGCGCAGGACATGAAGAAGATCCGCCACCGCTGCAACTGCACCGGAGCCATCTCTGGTCCGTAGACGCGGGTCAGCTCAATGAGGGCCTCCTCGCCCGCGGAATCGAGTCGGCTGAGCCAGGTATTGCAGGTCTGCTCGTAATGGCGGCCGCTCCACTGCCACTGTTTCACAATCTGCAGATTGGACTGATACCGTGGCAGAAGCGCCAGCGCGGGCATCATCCCGCCGGAGAAAAACTGCCGCGCCATCCAGTCATCCGGTCCACGATCTTCGAACAGCCACGAACGGGAGCGATGGCAGAAAATATGAACAAACAGCCGGCCATCCGGTTTCAGCCATTGGGAGATCCGTCGCAGCAGTTCCTCGTGGTTTCGCATATGTTCGAACATCTCCACCGAGACGACACGATCAAAGACGTCCTTCGTCGTAAACTCATTCATATCCGCGGTTCTGACTGACAGATTCGTCAAACCCCGCTCGCGGGCCCGCGCCTCAATATGGATTCTCTGCGAAGCCGAATTGGACACTGCCGTAATTCGCGAATTCGGATAATGTTCGGCCATCCACAGCGACAGGGATCCCCAGCCGCAGCCCAGTTCGAGCACCTGTTGTCCGTCCTGCAGGCCCGCATGATGTGCTGTGATCAGCAGAGCTGATTCTTCGGCATCAGCCAGCGTCGTCTCTTCACAGGAAAAATAGCAGCAGCTGTACTTCAACCGGGGACCAAGAACTGCTTCGAAAAAGCCAGATGGAACTTCATAATGCTGTTTGTTGGCCAGTTCAGGGTGTTCTGCGATGGCCCCTCCGCTGCACATGGCCGTTTTTCTGCTCCTCCCGGGCAATGATGTCGGGCTGATCACGTTCCAGCGAATCCAGTCGCTGACGCAGCAGCCGCCGAATACCCATCCGAATCATGGTGTCCGGCACGCGGCCTGCCTCGACCTGTTGCAGCACTCTGTCAAGCAGTTTCACAGCCTGCCCCTTCCCGAGGACCGCCCGGTCGTTCCCAGATCAGATGAGCGACTCCCACGGCCTGCTCCAGAAACGCCGCCTCACAGTAACAGAAATAGTATTCCCACATTCGGATGAAACGTTCGTCGAATCCCTGTTCCCGCACTTCGCCGAGACGCGACATGAATCGGGACCGCCACTCCCGCAACGTTCGCGCATAACTGTCGGGAAACTGCTCGACAGCGGTCAGAAGCAGATCCGTCCGGCGCGCAGTCGCCTGCTGCATGGCGGTCATGGAGGGAAGGTGGCCCCCGGGGAAGATATAACGACGTATAAAGTCGATGGATTGGCGGTAGCTGTCGTACCGCTGGTCGGGCATGGTAATCGCCTGCACCAGCATTCGTCCTCCCGGACTTAACAGCCGTCCGCATGTTTCGAAATACACTGGAAGATAGTCATGACCCACGGCTTCTATCATTTCAATGGAGACCAGCCGGTCATAAGTTCCGGACAGCGTGCGATAATCCTGAAGCAGCAGGGTCACGCGATCCTCCAGCCCGGCGTCACGAATCCGCCGACTGGCCAGCTCGAACTGGCGACGGGAAATCGTGGTGGACGTGACCCGGCAGCCGTAGTTCTGTGCGGCATGCAGTGCAAACCCGCCCCAGCCCGTACCGATCTCCATCACATGGTGACGTGGCTGCAGATTCAGTTTGCGGCAGATGCAGTCCAGCTTGTGAACCGCAGCCTGTTCCAGAGTCGGGTGTTCCGCGTCGAACACCGCAGAGGAATACATCATTGTGGGGTCGAGAAAGAGAGAGAAGAACTCGTTCCCCAGGTCGTAATGGGCGGCGATATTCCGCTGACTGCCACGAAGGGAGTTTCGAGCCAGCCAGTGCCTGCCACGATCCAGCAGCTGAGAAATGAAGCCAGTCAACGATCGCATTCCACCACGCGCCGCGGAATTCCGATACAGAATCCGCAGCAGCGTGGTCAGGTCCGATGAGGACCAGTCTCCCCGCATTCTCGATTCCGCCAGCCCCAGTTCACTTCTGCGAATGAGGCTACTGTAAAAATCCGGTTGATGAACAGTCAGCTCCACCCGCAGTCCGTCCTCCGCGGGGCTGCCCAGCAGTTCGCGCTGGCCGGAGCACTCCAGCAGTTCAATCTGCCCCTGTCGCAGGCCCGCTAAGTACTTTCGGACGAGACTTCGGCTGAAGTTCGAGTTGCGGCTGGTTGCGCTGGTGCTGAAGGTGGCTTCCGTGGCGGAAGAACTCATGGACTTCTCCTCAAGAATTCCGACTGCCATGACATTGCATTGAGGTGCTTTGTCTGGATTATACTGCCAGGCCGCCTTCATCAGTCATCAGTGACTTAGTCCGCACGGCGTCCCACGGCAGACAGCCGGCCTGTGGAAACTCTGGATGGATGCGAATGAAATGGAATCCGCTTCCACCACAACAACAGGGCCTGAAAATAAATCGCCACCGCAATCCGCACAGTCATCAGCGGATACATTGCCAGGCACTGCAGCAGGTTGCTCCCCGTCAGCGGCCGACGCCTCAGGAGCAGCGTGGCGTCCAGCAGACGCCCGGAAGCAGCGGACGGAGTGACCTGATCGTCTGCGGCAGTCAGCGGTGTTGCAGTCAGCAGGTCATCCAGATGGACAAACAGCGTCCGTCCGGGACGTGTCAGCTTCCAGCGGTATTCCATTTCCATCGGCAGAAAGGGTGAAACATGCATCTGTTTCATGGAGCGCTCCCGATAACATCCTGAAGCCGGCTGATCGAGACAATCCAGAACATAACAGTGCCGTTCCTGCCAGGGTGTATTGACCACTTCCGCCACAACGGAATCCAGCTGGAGGCCGTCCTCGGTGAAGCAGTAGTACAGACTTATGGGATTGATGACATAGCCGAAATGGCGAGGTTGCGTCAGCAGCCGTACTGGCCCCGTCGGGCGACGCCCCAGGTATTGCTCCACGACCGTTCGGACAGATTCCTCCAGAGGTTCCTCCGGATTGCCAAGATGATCGGTTCGCTCAAACCGCATGATGTGCAGTCGATGCAGCCACCCGCAGAGACCGGTACTGGTCAGGCGGGGAATCTCGGACAGGTCGAGGTACAGCAGAAACAGCCGATAGCGGAATTCTCGCTGTCGCGGCGCGTACCGTCGGTGACGGACCTGTCCCTGATAGATTCCGCTGTGCATTGGTCGGGGAGTCATATCGGAGTGACCCGTTTGACCGTCGAATGGTTTGTCTGTGGAAGTCACGATGGCTGCTGCAGGATCGTAGGCTGCACCCGGGGCGTGGCCACAAGTTCTGTAAATCCCGCTTTCGCGAGGTCGTTGATCGCAAGGCCTGTGCTTCAGTCTGCTCCTGTCGCAACTGGTACCTGAGTTGCCGGGCACTGGGCGATGGGTCGTGGGGTACTCGCTCGATACTTCTCGTGGAGCCCCAGGCCAAACCTCTCACAGACGGACAGGGCACTGCGGACACCATCCTCATGGAACCCGTTGCCCCACCATGCGCCACAGAACGAGGTGCGTCGAGTGCGGATCAGTTCGCCGTGCCGCTGCTGAGCAGCGTCCCGCTCAGTCGTAAAGACCGGGTGATTGTATTCGAAGCGGCGGAGGACCTGCTCGGGGGCGATCCGGTCTTCGCCGTTCAGGGTGACGCAGACAGTCCGCCTCGCTGGCAGGTGCTGCAGAATATTCATGTTGTAAGTGACGCAGGGGTGCTCTTCTTCCCCGGCAGGCACAAGATAGTTCCAGCTGGACCACGTCCGCCGACATTGTGGCAGAACGGTGTCGTCGGTGTGCAGGACTGCGGAGTTCCGGCTGTAGGGGAACTTTCGAAGCACATCCCGTTCGCACGGGCTCGGGTCGGCGAGTAACTGCAGAGCCTGATCGCTGTGACAGGCCAGCACAATTTCATCAAACGACTCTGTGCCGTTCGCACTGGTGACCTGGACGCGATCCGGCTGGCGGACAATCTGCCGCACCGGATTGTTAAGCTGCACAGTTCCCCGAAACCGGCGCAGAATAGCCTCTACATAGGTTCGCGCACCGCCCTTTACTGTCCGCCAGACCGGCCGGTCTCTGAGACTCAGGAGCCCATGGTTCTGAAAGAACTGAACGATGAACCGCACGGGAAACTGCTGGAACACAGACGCGGGGCATGACCAGATCGCAGCCCCCATTGGCAGCAGGTAATGTTCGGCAAATGCCTGGGAGTAGCCATGCCGGAGCAGGAAGTCTCCCACGGTCGCCTCGCCGTCCAGACCATGCAGCAGCCGCGGGGCCTGTCTGTTGAACCGCAGGATATCGGCCACCATTCGCCAGTGTGAAATCCGTCGCAGGCTTCCCTGTTGAGCAAAGAGCGTGCGGAGCGAAGAACCGCCGTACTCCACACCGCAGCGGTCGCAGCGAACGGAGAAACTCATGGATGTCGGTATCGACTCCACCCCCAGCTGGTTTAGCAGCGAGATGAATTGCGGGTAAGTCCGATCGTTGAAGACGATGAAGCCGGTATCGACGGCAAACTGCTGGCCATCGAGATCAACATCCACGGTATTGGTGTGGCCACCTGCGTAAGCACCGGCTTCGTAAATGGAGATGTCATGCTCACGCTGCAGCACCCAGCCGCAGACCAGGCCGGAAATTCCAGACCCGACGATCGCAATCTTCATGGCATTCTCCACCGGTCATGGTGAGAGCAGGCAGCTGCAGATTGAACACAGTTTCCGGGCAACCCCATCCGCGCCGCCGAATGAAATCTCGAACAGACGAGTTCTGGCTATGGGCGCAGTGTGACTACGGTGCCCGCTTCGCTCGGCAGTCAGGAAAGCCCATATGAAA
>JAGQPV010000858.1 GCA_020426545.1 Planctomycetaceae bacterium | reverse complement strand
AGAATTCTCGAATTCGCAGCCACTGTGGACCCGGTGGCCCTGCGTCAGCAGGCCATTCAGAATCTGTCGGACCGGCGGGAGGAATTTCAGCGAGTTCCCGACGGGAATGCCGCGGAGTTCAATTCCTACTTCGATATGGTGACCTTCCCGCAGCGGTATGCCGGCCGGGCCGTCCTGGTGCGGGGAAACGTCCGCCGTATTCTGTCTTACCAGGCACCCGAAGGCTGCGACGCGGAGACCCTGTATGAAAGCTGGGTGTATTCGGCCGACTCGGCTGCCAACCCGGTGATCGTGCTGACGACCAGCCTGCCGGAAGGCCTGGCTCCCGGGGAAGAGCTATTCGCTTCCGTGTCGGTCACCGGGTACTTCTTCAAGCTGTTCAATCACCTGCCCCAGCAGCCGGAACGCCGGGCCCCCCTGCTGCTCGCGGCCGATCTGGGCGGGCAGTCCGACAGAGAAGTCGGTCTGACTGGTATCGACCCCGCCTGGTGGACGGTGGTGCGGGACCGGACCCGTGGCGTGCGGGAGGCGGAAACCGAGCTGTACTACCGGGTGCTGCACCTGGCCCGCAACCAGGACCGGGGCGATCTCGCTTCGGCTGCTGCGGCACACAGTCAGCAGCGACGGGCCGCGGTGCCCCTGTACCAGAAGCGGCCCGACCTGCCGTTCAATACCTTTGTCGATCTGTTTCAGCATCCGGACGAAAACCACGGGCAGCCGGTCACACTCACCGGCCATGTGCGGGCCTGGAAAACCTACCCGGCGGGCAGCAATCCCTACCGGCTGGAGACACTGCACGAACTGTGGATCTACCCGGAAGGCGGCCTGCAGAATCCGGCCGTGGTGATTACGACGGATCTTCCTGCCGGTTTTCCCCGGCTGACCAGCGAAGATCAGGTCATCGACAACGTGCGGGTTTCCGGCTGGTTTTTCAAACTGTACGGGTACTCGGCGGAAGATACCGCCCGCATTGCTCCGATGGTGCTGGCGGCGGATGTCAGCTGGTTTCCCGCTGATGACCTGCAGCCGCCGGGCTGGATTGCTCCGGCGATTGGCATCGGAGCCGCTCTGGGTATCGTGGTGCTGGCAGTACTGCTGTGGCGGTCAGGTCGACGGGACCGCACGGCGGGTGCCCGCCTGCGGGGCGACGACGAACCACCGGCAAACTTTTCCTTCGATGAGGTCTCCACCGGAAGCCCGCCGGACTTTCCCTCGGAGAATCCCGGCTGATGCCTCCCGTCGGCAGTCAGCAGCACCCTCGGGCCGGAATCAGCCGGTTGGCTTCCGGGCTGCCACATTCAACGCACGAATTCATCATCAGAGAAGGCAGCCGAACTGTGCAGACTCAGCCCTTGCCGGATTTCAGCCGTCGCCCCGTACGTCTGGGCGTTCTGATTTCCGGCGGCGGAACCACGCTCGCCAATTTCCGCGAGTTCATTGAATCCGGAAAGCTGGAGGCGGAAATCGCCGTGGTCGTGGCCAGCCGGCCAGACTGTAAGGGCGTGGCCCGTGCAGCGGAAGCCGGCCTGCCCTGCGTGGTGCATGGCCGCCGTCAATTCGACAGCGTGGACAGCTTCAGCGGGGCTGTGTTCGAGACGCTCCGCCGGCACGACGTGGATCTGGTGCTGCTGGCCGGTTTTCTCAGCCTGATTCAGATTCCCGATGATTTCGCCTGCCGTGTGCTCAATATCCACCCTTCACTGATTCCCGCCTTCTGCGGGCGGGGCTGGTACGGTCACCATGTGCATGAAGGCGTCCTGAACCGGGGCGCCCGAATTTCCGGCTGCACGGTGCATCTGGCCGACAACGAGTACGACCACGGGCCGATCATTCTGCAGGAAGCTGTGCCCGTGCTGGATGAAGACACCGCCGACACCCTGGCGGCCCGGGTGTTTGAAGTCGAGTGCCGGGCCTACCCGGAAGCCGTCCGCCGATATATATCGGGAGAACTGGCCCGCCAGGGGAACCGGATCGTGCGGAAACCGGATCCGGCCTGACGCGGGACTCCGCTGACAGTGACAGTGACAGTGGCAGGGGCGGTGCCGGGCGGACGTGCCACTTCGTGCCTGTCCGGAAGGACTTTCTGTCGTAAAGCGAGTAACAGCAGGAAGATAAATCCGATCCTGGTGTCAGCGTG
>JAGQPV010000857.1 GCA_020426545.1 Planctomycetaceae bacterium | reverse complement strand
CAGTATGCTGGCCAGCAGCTTATTGACGGCCCGGCATGCCGACAGCCGGGCTGTGCTGCCGGCTCTTCAGCCGGCTCCGAGGGCTGCGGCCAGCTGTTCCAGCAGCTTCCGTGACCGCGCACCCGTCGCCTGAAATGTGAAGCGGCGGCTGTCCGCTCCCGTGCTGTCAATCTGCACATTCACCCGGTCTGGCGGCAGAATCTCCTCCACCCGGTCGCCCCACTCCACGCAGCAGCAGCCCTCGGCTTCCAGCAGTTCCTCGGCCCCCAGTTCCAGGAACTCGTCGCTGTCCCGCAGTCGCCAGGTATCGAAGTGATACAGGGGCAGGCGGCCCTCGTATTCCTGCACGAGGACAAAAGTCGGACTGGAGACCGCTTCCCGGGGACAGCCCAGCCCGGCAGCGATGGCTTCCACCAGACGGGTTTTCCCGCTGCCGAGGTTGCCGCACAGCATCAGCACGCAGCCGGGGTAAAGTCCATCGGCCAGGGCCGCGCCCAGCCGGTCGGTTCCAGCCAGAGAACCGGCTTCGGCAGTCAGGCAGCCCGCTGCCGCGTTCCAGCTGGCCGCCAGCTGCTGTTCTCCGGATTGATCGATCGTCATGTTCGTTTCCTGCCTGGTGGCTGCCAGCACCCGCCGGGAGACTGCGGCAGGGCTGCCCGCACTGCCCGTTACTTCCCGGACGGCTTAAGATTCAGCACGTCCACCTTCAGCCGCAGCGGCAGCAGCGAGAACTTCACCTGCCGCACCTGATCGTCGGGCACGCAGAACAGCTCTCCATCGGTGTGAATGCACAGCGGAGCATCGGACGTCAGCTGCAGACTGCGGCAGCGTCCCACCTCGATCTCGGGATGATCGGTTGGCGGTTCGGACAGGGCAATGCGGAGGGTTGTCCACAGAGCCTGCACCCGGGACAGCTTACGGGCATGCACATGATCGAACCAGCCGTCATCGAGCCGGGCGCGGGGAGCCATGTGAAAATTCCCCTCCCGCTGTCCCAGCAGCAGGCTGGAAGCCATACCCGGACCGGTGACCGGCGGCTGATCGTCCCGAATGACCGTCCAGGTGGGAATATCCGCCTGCCTCATCAGGGCCCGTACTGCAGCCAGGCCGTACAGCGGCAGTCCCTGCAACCACCCGATTCGTTTGGATTCGGCCGTCACCGCGGCATTCAGGCCAATGCCCACGTTGCAGATAAAGTAGCGTTTCCGCCCGTGTCCGTCGTCGACCAGCCCCACATCCACAGCATGGGGGCCGGTCGAAGTCTCGTCGGATCCTCGGGAAGAAGCCAGGCTGAACTGCTGCTGGAGGCTCCAGGCGTAATCATTCGCCGAGCCGAGCGGAATCACCAGCAGAGAGACTTCCGAATCCGCCACTCGCAGCAGCCCGTTCGCCACCTCATGGGCGGTGCCATCACCACCCGCCGCCGCGACGGACTCAAACCGCCCCGATTCCGCCGCCCCTTCGGCCAGTTCCATCGCATGGCCCGGCCGCTCTGTCGGCAGAAATTCCACTTCGCCCGGCCAGAGCTCGCCCAGCTGTTCCAGTCGTTTACCCGCTCGATTCCGCCCGGAGGCCGGATTGAAAATCACACAGAGCGGACCGGCCATGGACAACCTGTTTACTCCACCAGTTGCATCGAATTCCATCAGAAGGCAATACGACCGGACAGCCGGAGAATCAGCCCCCAACATCCGGCAGGCAGGCAGAGGCCACCGGCGATGTCGCAGATAAACAACTGCCCTGCCACGTCTCCGCTTTCGGGGCGAAGTCATGGCAGGGCATGCTGGCTCGCTCAATTTCAGTGGCTGCACCGGAATGCGGGCGCCCGCTGAAATTCAGGCATTCGATTCAGTTCAGCGCGTCCAGCGCGGCAGCAGCCGCTTCCCGAACTTCCTCAGAGCTGTCGTCCTTCGCCACCTTGCTGAGAGTATTCCGGACGAGCGGAGCATCGCCGCCGATTTTGCCCAGAGTCCGGGCGGCTTCCACCCGGACAGGAATTCGCGGGGAATCCAGCACGGCCCGCAGCAGCAGGGGAATCGCCTCTTTACGGGCCTCTGCATTTTCGGGAGTCACGTAGACCAGAGCCCAGGCCGCCAGCAGCCGATCGAATTCATCGCGGCTGGTCAGCATCTTCCGCA
>JAGQPV010000856.1 GCA_020426545.1 Planctomycetaceae bacterium | reverse complement strand
AACCGTTCGGCAGGTTCTGCCGAACGGCGTTTTTCGTGAATTTCTACCCTAGGCACTCGCCGACCGCCGGGATATAAATCCGCTCCTGACCCGCAGCCTGCTGTTTCGCACATCTCAAAGCGGAAAGCGGCCGCTGCTGGCCAGCACGTCTCCTCCAGCTGTCTGTTTCCTTCCCCTGTCTCACCCGGGAACGAAACGGAAACCACATCACCCATGAAGTTTTCCGGCGATCGGTCAATCCTCGACCGCTGAAACCGGTGAATCGAACGACTACACCACATTCTCTTGTGGTCCTGCCCGACAGACATCTGTCAGCACTGGCACCTGCCAGCCGCCTGACCACGATTTCTCTCACGTTCCCGTCTATTCCTCCCAGAATTTCTCCGCAGCGTCCCTGACCAGACGCGGTGCTGGAAACCCGGTGCTCTGTGCCGTTGTGCAGAGGCAGGGTGGCTGATGCCTTCGCCCGGTAACTGTTCTCCCGGCTCTTTCAGAGCGGGCGGAATACGGCCGGCCGGCAGCAGCGGCACTGTGAACTCCTGTCTGGTCGGAAAGGAGCCTGTCGATGCGCGTCCCGGCGCGAAGTCTGCTCACTGGCTGTCTGTCCCTGCTGATCTGCGGGCAGACGGCATGTAACCTTGTACCGCAGGACACTTACCGTGCCTCGCAGTACCAGGCCTATCGTCTGCATCAGCAGGGAGCGTGGCTGGCCCAGCAGCGGGACCAGCAGGCCCTGATGGCTCAGGCCCTGGCGACTGAAAAGGCGCAGCTGGCTCAGCAGCTGGCCAGCACGCAGTCCCAGCTGTCCACCGCGGAAGAACGAATTGCCAACCTGCGGGATGGCAACTCGAAACTGCAGGAGCGGTTCATCGGCCTGACCCGCCGCCTGCGGGAAGAGGGCAGCCCTCTTTCGGATTCCACCACCCGCCGCTTCGAAGAACTGGCGAAGAAGTACCCGGAATTCGAGTTCGATCCGCAGACCGGTGTCAGCAAATTTCACTCAGACATTCTGTTCGACTCAGGAAGCGATGTCCTGAAGCCGAAGGGACAGGCTCTGATGAAGGAATTTGCTCAGATCATGGGCAGCGGAGATGCCACCCGGCTGAACATCCTGGTGGTGGGCCATACCGACGACATGGCCATTCGCAAAAGCGGAACAAAGCAGCAGCATCCGACCAACTGGCATCTGTCGACCAACCGGGCCAACTCGGTTGTGACTCTGCTGGCGAAGCAGGGCATCGGTCCCGATCGCATGGGAGCCGCCGGTTACAGCATGTATCAGCCGGTGGTCCCCAATCAGGGTGATGGCTCGCGGCAGCTGAACCGCCGCGTGGAGATCTACGTTCTCGCCCCGGATGCCCAGGTCGCCGGGTGGGATGCCCCCGGTCGGTTCTGATCTCTGGCTGAAGTCTGATCAAACTCTGTCTGCAGCAGTTCCCGTCCGGCCGGTGACCTTTCCTGAGTCAATCAGGACATGTCATCGGCTTCGGACGTTTCATCGGCCCCGGAATCGTCGTCGCTGTCCGGCATCCCCCTGAGAGCCGCCCGGCCCACCCCCGTGACCTGATATCGCATGCCCGCGGTGCGGTCGGCGATCTGAAAGCGGATCAGCCCCAGAGCAATCAGCCGGCCATGCACCCGGGGCAGAATCTCCGGCGGCAGCTCTTCATGGTCCGTCAGACGCGATACCCAGCCGTCGTGCTCGGGGTTTTCTTTCCGCGACCGGTCGTGCTCGGCCACGTAGCGTTCCAGCACACCCCGCCATTCGGGGTGCTGGTTGAGAATCTGCTGCTCAAGCTCCAGCATGCGGCTTCCAGTTGTCCAGGGGCAGAACGGGGACGGAAGACGGAACAGCCGTCTGCCTGGCCTGCCGCTGTCTTCGGCTGGAAGACATGCCGCGAACCCGGCCGGGCGTCACAGTCGGACTGATCTGTCCGTTGAGATCGACTGGAAGCGGCAGCCATCGCAGAATTCCGGGCAGAGAACGCACAACCGTTACATCCCGCCCGTTCGCTGCTGCGGAATCCGCGGAAATGCCCGAAAGTGTTCATGCGGCGGCAGTTCTCGTCCGAAACCCCAGGCCGGATCTGACGTTCATGCCGCTGAACAGACGGACGCGGGCCTCCGCCCATGGGAGCA
>JAGQPV010000855.1 GCA_020426545.1 Planctomycetaceae bacterium | reverse complement strand
GCCGCCATGCTGCCCATTGGTGCCTACGAGCCGGAATGGTTCATGGGGCACAACCACCTGAATCCGGAACAGGCCGGAGCCGCTTTCCTGGCACTGGGCGCAAAGCATCTGCTGCCCATGCACTGGGGCACCTTCCAGCTGACGGACGAACCACTCCGCGAACCGGCCCAGCGACTGCGGGCCTGGCGGAAGAGTCAGACGGAAACAATCGCTGAAGGCCAGGCTCCCGCTCCCCCTGGCCAGCCCCGCCTGCACATTCCCTCCATCGGCCAGACCGTGGAACTGAAGTAACGGCGGGTCCAGCTGCTGCAGACTGCAGGCCCGCGTGAAGCCTGCCACCGGTCCGGGAGCGATCTTGCCGGGATCGGCATAATCTGCAAGGATGCGCGCCGATGCCGTTCCGGCCCTGGCCGCAGCGCTGGCCCCGAACCGGGCAGTTGTCACAACTGCAGATATAACAATGGATTACCACGTCAAACCACCGGGCAAGACCTGCACAGCCACCGGCAAACCACTGGAGCCCGGCTCCGTGTGCTATTCGGTTCTGCTCGGCAAAGAGGGCGAATTCGTCCGGCAGGATTACGCGGAATCGGCCTGGGAAGGCCCTCCTGAAAATGCCGTTGGTTACTGGAGACGCCGCATTCCGGAAGCCGAACGGGCGGGCCGACCGCAGCTGAGCGCCGACGAACTGTTCCTCAGTTTTGAACAGCTGTCCGAAGACCTGAACAAAGCCCAGGAAAAATTCCGGTATGTTCTGGCCCTGCTGCTGTTAAAGAAACGACGACTCAAACTGGAAGATTCCCGGCAGGAAGAAGAAGGCGACTGGCTGATTGTCTCCGGCAGCCGGGGAGAGGGACCTTACGAAGTCCGCGATCTGCACCTGCCTCAGGATCAGCTGAATCAGCTGGAAGCGGCCCTGCATCAGCAGGTGGCTGCCGGCTGGACGGAAGAGGATTCGGCAGCCGAAGAGAATGCCGAAGCGGAACACGAAACTGCAGTCGAGCCGGGGGCGGAACCGGCACCCGAAACACCAGCTGAGCCCGAAACGGCCGAAGCCGATACCCTCCAGTTCGCGGAAGATACAGACCCGGACGAATCACAGCACGAAGCCGAAGAAGCCGCCTGACGGACAGGCAAACTGCCGCCCTGGCATGACAGGCAACGAAAGAGCCGGCAGCCGCAGGACAGCTCACTGCAGCTGCTGCCAGATATCACAGACACGGCCAGGCAGGACGCCACAGCCGACAGGGAGACATGGATGTCAGCGGGGTACTGGCGGAACAGCCACTTGCGGACGCGCAGCCTGCTGCTGCTGGTCTGCGTGAGTCTGACTGCTGGTACTTCCGGCTGCGCCATCAGTCAGTACCTCGCCAGACCGCTCCGCCCCCGCTGCGTGCTGCCTCCCACCATTACCGAACAGCAGCTGGTGGCCTGGCTCAACCAGCAGACGGAGCAAATCCGGAACTGGCGTTCGACCGACGTGCGGATCACCTCGTCTTCCGGCGGTATTCCCATCCGGCTGTCGGCCGTGCTGGCGGTGGAACGTCCGGCCAACTTCCGGATGATGGCCAAGTCCATCGCCGGTCGCGAAGCCGATCTCGGCTCCAACCAGGATCAGTTCTGGTTCTGGATGCGCCGCAGCGAACCCAAACATGTGTTCTCAGTCCGGCACGAGAACATGCGAACCGTCGGCCACCAGATGCAGATCCCCTTCGAACCGGACTGGCTGATGCAGGTGCTGGGCGTGATGCCGCTACCCCAGGGCGATGCCTTCCTTCAGCCACGCGAACCCGATTCGGAACTGCTGGCCCTGGTGATTGAAGGGATCGGCCCCTCGGGTGAACCCACCCGCCGGATCATTCAGGTCGATTCCTGCTATGGACGGATCATCTCCCAGAGCCTGCACGATGCTGGCGGCAACCTGCTGGCCCGCGCCACCTTCAATGACTACAAGGTCTGCGGAGAAACCGGGGTGATGCTGCCGCACCGCATCGACCTCGACTGGCCGCAGACCAGAACAGCCATGTCGCTGCACATGGGCAGCATCGAACTGAACAATCCGGCCCTGCCGCAGCAGCTGTGGACCATGCCGGAAATCCCCGGGTTTCCCGAGATGGAACTGGGACGCAACCTGCACAGCCAGAT
>JAGQPV010000854.1 GCA_020426545.1 Planctomycetaceae bacterium | reverse complement strand
AGTGGGGTGACCGGCGATCTGCTCGCGCATTGTATCGACACCGCGATTTGGCTGAATGGCAATATCAGTACGGTCAGCGCCATGACGGAAACCTTCATCAAGGAGCGGACCCACAGTCTGACCGGCGAGAAGCAGCAGGTGGGCATTGACGATGCCTGCGCGTTTCTGGCCCGCTTCAGCAATGGCTCGCTGGCGACCTTTGAATCGACCCGCTATGCCCGCGGCCACAAGGCCCTGTATACGCTGGAAATCAACGGTGAGCACGCTTCGATTGCGTGGGACCTGCACGATCTGCACCGGCTGAGCTACTTCGATCATCGGGATGATTCGATCGTGCGTGGCTGGCGGACGATTCACGTGACGGATGGCGACCAGCCGTATATGGATCACTGGTGGGTGCCTGGCCTGCAGATTGGCTATGAGCACACCTTCATTCATCAGGTGGCCGATTTCCTCGCTGGCCTGGCCTCCGGCAAGCCGATTTCTCCCACCTTCCGGGATGCGCTCGAAACGCAGAAGGTCTGCGACGCGGTGCTGTCGAGTGCCCGCAGCGGCTCCTGGACCGCTGTGGAGCAGCAGCGGTAATCGGTGGATTTCGCAGCAGGCAGTGCGGCGGGCAGGCTGGCAAATCACACGTTCAGTGAGAATTGATTGCCGTTCAGGCATCTGTTATCGTTGATGTGTACGAAACCTGCCCTGGAACGGCGGGACAGTGTTCGTTGCGGAAGTCAGGCCCCCTGACGACCTGCGATGGGCGGTCTGTTGTTCCGTTCCAGCCCCGCCTGCTGCGGGCAGTGGCTGATCGCCCTGCACCCCACCTGCGAATTGAGGCTGCGCCGATGAGACTGCTTCGCGCTGCTGGCCTGTGCTGCATTCTTCTGACAGTCTTGGCGGTATTGCCCCGGGGCGAACTGCAGGCCGCCGAACCCCTGCATGTCCAGATCGACCGGCTGATTGCTGAGGCCGCGGGCGAGGTGCCGCTGGCACCCCGATCGGGTGATGCCGAGTTTGTGCGGCGGGCGTACCTCGATCTGGCGGGCCGTATTCCGACGGCGGCGGAAACCCGCCGCTTTCTGGAAGATTCCGCCGCCGATAAACGGGCGCAACTGACGGCCGGCCTGCTGCAGTCGCCCGAGCACCCGCGGCGGATGGAAGAGCTGTTCCATGCCATGCTGATGGAACGCCGGGGCGAGAACGAAGAGTGGTCGAAGTTTCTGCGGCTGGCGTTTGAGCAGAATCTGCCGTGGCACCGGGTGGCGGCGGCTGTGCTGAACCCGGATGCTGACAGCGAGCAGCTGCGGGGCGCGGCGTACTTCCTGACGGGCCGGCTGGTCAGTGAGGGGGCGATGGCTCCGGTGGATGTCCCCGGTCTGACCCGTGATGTGGGCCGGCTGTTTGCGGGGATCGATCTGCAGTGCGCCCAGTGCCACGATCATCTGACCATTCCGCATTACCACCAGCAGCATTTCCAGGGGCTAAACCTGATCTTCGAAAACGTGAAGACCCGTCGGGATGTGAAATTTCCGGCCGTGGCCGAAAGCGTGATGAAGGAGAAGAAGGAGTTCAAATCGGTCTTCGGGACGGAGGCGAATTTCACCGGGCCGGTCATTCCCGGAGGCGAAGAAGTCGCCATCATGACCTTCGAGAAAGGCGAGGAGTTCGCCGTACCGCCGGACAGCAAGACCCGGTTCCCGGGGAAGCCGAAGTTCAGCCCGCTGTCGGAACTCGCGGGCGGACTGGCGTCGGCAGAGAACTCGCTGTTCGCCCGTAATATTGCCAACCGTCTGTGGTTTGTGATGCTGGGCCGCGGACTGGTGGAACCGCTCGATCTGATTCACGCCGATAACCCGGCTTCGCACCCGGAACTGCTGGACCTGCTGGCCCGGGAGATTGCCGCCCACGATTACGACATCCGCTGGTTTCTGCAGGAGCTGGCGCTGACGGAAACCTGGCAGCGGACGAGCGTGCTGGAAGGCCGTGAACCGCCCCCGCTCGCCAGTTATGCCGTGGCGATGGAAAAGCGGATTTCTCCCGAGCAGCTGTTCTGGAGCCTGGGGATTGCCACGGGCGAGTTCGATGCACTGCGGGCGGAGCGGGATGCGAAATCCGAAAAGAAGCCGAAGCAGCCGGCGGCTGGCGGGGAACAGACGC
>JAGQPV010000853.1 GCA_020426545.1 Planctomycetaceae bacterium | reverse complement strand
CGAGGCGGTCGGCCACGCGGCGGGCGTCAGCCGCATCGGACGCGCTGCAGCAGCCGTGCCGGTTGGCCCGGGAGGGCGGAGTCACCACTGGCAGCAGGGCCTGGGTATCGGTGGCGCAGGTTTCCGGTTCCGACGCACCCGACCGCATGAACAGCCCGATGACTTCGTAACCCTGCTGCTGCAGCAGCACGGCCGCGGCCGAGCTGTCGACTCCGCCACTCATGGCCAGCACAACACGTCGATTCATAAGACTTCACAATCAGAGGCTGTACGAAAACCTGCCGCTGCCGGGATGATCCAGCAGAAAGCCATCAGTACGGAGAGACAGTCCGGCCTGATCAAGCTGAGCTAAAACGGGGCTGGTGAGTCTGCCGACTTCCTGATCCGGAAAGTAGGGCCGGCTGTGCCGGCCATGTTCGATGGATCAGGGCCAATGCGGGAGGTGTCAGTCGAGCAGGCCATAGTTTGATGGTTCTCTACGGTGAAGTGTCTGTTCCGCATTCGGATGGCCGGCACAGCCGGCCCTACCGGACTGGCCGGCGGGAGTCTGCCGTGCGGAGAGACGGTCTGTCGCCAGAAATATGGCTGGTCTGCTGGGCTGGAGAGCGGATACCAGCTGCGGTCAGGGCACGAGCTGCTGGTTGATCTGAACCTGCACCGGCCGCGCTGCCCGCGCTTTGCCCGGGCGGGGCTGCACCGCACTGGTGGAGGGCGTGTGAATCTCCTTGAATTCCTTCAGGCCTTCGAGTGGCTTGAGGTCGGGATCCTTCCGCATCCAGTCGAACTGGCGGAAGCCCAGCTCGACGGAGCGTTTCAGCTCGGCCAGTGCTTTGGCCCGGTATTCTTCGATTCGCCGTTCCCGCTCGTCGGCATCTTTATGTTCTTCCACCCAGGCCAGAGCCCGGCTGTAGACGCAGGCCGTGTTGAAGGCAAAGGTCATGTCCTTGTCGAACTTCCTGCGGGCGTCTTCGACGTACTTCAGGCCGGAGTCAAGCTTGCCATCGGCCACAAGGCAGATGGCAAGGCCGGTGACTGCCTGGGCGTCCCAGGAATCGATTTTCAGGGCCTGCGTGAAGTCGCCGCGGGCGGCTTCGGTCTTGTCCTGTTTGAGCCGGGCATTGCCCCGCCCGGACCAGGCTTCAGACAGCTGGGGATCGACTTCCACCGCGACCGAATACATCTCGATGGCTTCCTCCCACTTTTCCTGCTGCAGGTGCTGCTGAGCCTGGTACATGTACTGGTAGCCCGGCGACCGCTGCTGCATCTGCTTCAACCCATTGGTAGCCATGGCCCGCACGTTCTCGTCGCCGGATTCGCGGGCTTCCTGCAGCGCGGTGCGGGCTTCGGGTGTTCCCAGAACGCCCAGTGCGTTGATCACATAGGACCAGCTGGCTTTGGAGTCCCTGCTGGCCAGAGCATCAGTCAGGATTTTGACGGCTTCGGCGCTGCCGTCCTGCTGCAGGCCCCGGCAGGCTGTGTTGATCAGAGAGCCGTTGTCCGAGGTGATGGCTTCGCGGGCCAGCGTGCGGAACCGGGGAGAGTGCAACTGCAGCAGGGCTCCCAGGGCCACCGCTTTTTCCTGCTCTTCGAATTCGGGGTACAGCTTCTCCAGCACGGTGGTCACCGTCTGGTCGCCGATCTGCGAGAGAGTCATGATGATCTGCGACTGGGAACCTTTGTCTTTCTCCAGCAGTTTCAGCAGCGGTGGTACTGCCCGCGGGTCGCGGGTGCGGTGAAGCAGCTGAGTCATCTGCGGAGTCGGCGGAGAGTTTTCCAGGTGCTTGAGTGTATGGGCCAGAGCGATTTCCTCGGCCTGGGAATCATTCATGGCCGAGAGCACGTTGAATGCTTCGTTACGGGCGGCAGTGCTGCCCGAACTGAGCGACTGTTCCAGCACATTCCGCAGTTCGGGGTGACCGATCCGGATCAGAGCCCGCAGCCCTTCCACGGTGGGCTGCATGCCGCCGGCGGTCACGTATTCGTAGATCGTCTCGGACCAGACCGGCCGCGGGTGGCGGGCCAGGATTTCCACGATCCGCAGTCGGGAGGCGGGAGGTTCGTTTTTCAGGATCTCCAGCAGCGCCTGGTGGGCGGCTGAGAAGCGGGAGGCTGCCAGACTTTCAATGGCGGTTTCCGCCAGCGGTTCCGTGTTG
>JAGQPV010000852.1 GCA_020426545.1 Planctomycetaceae bacterium | reverse complement strand
CGCTCAGAAGTACATTCGTGACTGCATGACGCCGGATGGCGGGATTCAGTACAGCTTTCAGCACCAGGGCGGAGCCCGCCCGCCGATTACGGCGGCAGCTGTGGCCTGCATGTTCAACTCGGGCGAGTACGAGTCGGACCAGGTGAAAAAGATGCTGGCCTACTGCGAGAAGCACGTGTGGCCGGGCGGCGCCGGGATGCAGAACCGGTTCGGCCACTGGCATTACGCCCACTACTACTTCGCCCAGGTGATGTACCGGCAGGGCGATGACAAGTGGACGAAGTACTTCGACGACATCGGCAAGTACATTCTGCGGACGCAGTCGGCAGCCGGATCCTGGAAGCAGGGGCATGTGGGCCCGGTATACACCACGGCCATCAATGCCACCATTCTGCAGCTGGATAACGGCTACCTGCCGATCTACCAGCGGTAGTACTGGTTTTCAGCTGTGACTCTGGCTGAGGTCGCTTTGACTGATCGATGCTCCGCCCCGGTCACCAGACGCAGGTCATCAGTCGTACTCTGCCGGTCGCAATCTCTCAGCCCGGGCTGGTGAACAGCCTGGCGGGCGGTTCCGGGCGAGGGATCCCGTTCCCGGAAATCCCGCCAGAGTGGCGGGAGCTGACAGAGCCAGGCAGCAGCAGTCGCCCGACCAGCGTCACCAGCCGAGTGACATGTTGGTTTCGATCGCCCGCTGGGCATCGTGCAGGTCCACACCGGTATCCAGCATGTACAGCCGGATGGCGTGCAGCTTGTCGCCCTGAGCACGGGACAGGCAGTCGCGGGCGGCGTCGTTCGGCTTCACGTTGCCGTCGATGCCGAGCAGCCCCTTGGAAATCACCCAGATGTCCCGGGGACGGCGGGTGACGCGAACGACCTCTTCACTGGGGTAGTTTTCCGAGGCCAGGCTGCGGGCTTCTTCCGGGGTGTCGGCCCAGCCAATCATGATGTGTGCGTTGGTTTCGATTTCGTAGAGCGCCATGGCTGCTTGAGACTCCTGTTCCATAGTTGAGCCAGGGAAACGGAGGCACCAGGCCTTCCGTGCGACTTCTCAGAGACTCTCCGGCCAGAGACTGTCCGGATATCTGTCGTCACCTGCCACATGCTGTTGGGAGGCTGGGTTAGAACCAGATCGTACGGTGCATGGCCGGAAATTCCGGACAGGCACTCAGGCTGCAGCCGACCGCCACTGGAAACCGACTTGAACTCAGCAGCTGCCCGCCGTTCCCGCGGCACACAGCGGCTGGTGACTGTATCGCGTAACGTACCACGGCGGGTGGAACGATGGCAGGTTATCCGGGTGTCAAATCGTGACTTCCCGAAACAGGCATCCGTTTCTGTGTTCCCCGAAGGGAAGCTCCAGGTTTCAGGTTCAGCAGCAACGGACGCAGATTATAGCGGGATTCGGCAGGCGGCTCCAATACGCCCTGCTGGCTCTCCGGTGTTTTCGCTGAGTTTCCCACGTTACGACAGAACCGGCTGGACCCCGGCCAGGCGATGCACGGCCTGCCATTCCTCTGCGGTAACCGGCTGAATCGACAGCCGCGAGCCACGGGCCAGTACCATCATGCCGGCGGTTGTCTCATCTTCCTTGAGGTCGTCGCGGGTCAGCGGGCCGGGGAATTTCTGCGCGAATTTCACATCGACCATGAACCACGTGGGATCATCCGGATCGCTCTTTTCGTCGTAGTGCTGCTGGCCCTTCTCGAAAGCCGTGTGGTCGGCATAGCCGCCTTTCGCCACGGTGGCGGTACCCACAATGGCCAGGGGTTTCGAGTTGCTGTGATAGAACAGCACGCCGTCGCCCGGCTGCACATCGTCCCGCAGCATGTTGCGGGCCTGGTAATTGCGGACACCGTCCCAGAACGTCGTCTGGTTCGGCTCGGCGGCCAGGTCGTCAATCGAGTAACAGTCCGCCTCCGACTTGAACAGCCAGTAGCGGCGCTCCGCAGTCTCTGCGGATTTCGCTTTGGCGGAGGCCGTCTTTTTCGTGGCCGCTGGCTTCTTCGGGGCGGACTTCTTCGCAGCAGCAGTTTTCGTGGGCGTCTTGCGTGGCATGATGGATGTGTGCTGCAGAAAGGGAGAGAGAAGACAGTGGTGGGCTGCCCGATTGGGAGACAGACTGCAGCTTACGAAAAAACCGGCCGCCCGCAATC
>JAGQPV010000851.1 GCA_020426545.1 Planctomycetaceae bacterium | reverse complement strand
CGTTCCTGGGCGTTGTCATCAAACTCGTTGTAGATGGGAACCGCCGACAGGTCTTCGGAGACATCGGTGAAGATGTAGTCGGCTTCCAGCCGGATTTTGTGTGCCAGGCCGTTCAGATTGAAGATGCGGTTGGAAACGTACGGGTAGGCCTTCCAGAACGAGAGACTGGTTCGCAGTCCCGCACTGCCCATCAGGCGGTCGAGGGAGTCTCCGGTTCCATCGTCGCCCCAGAAGGCGGCTTCCCCCATGGCGAAGGGAACCACATTCAGCGGCCCCAGCATGAACGGTGCGTTGATTTCGTGCCGGGTCATCAGCACCGCCCCGCTGGCGGAGTTCAGGTAGTATTCCGGCGCATCGTACAGATCCATGGGATCGTCCGGGGCATCCGCCGGGCTGAGCCGACCATAACCGGCGGACGAATGAGACGACCAGTTCAGCCAGCCGCCAGCCAGTGGCTGGCCCAGGCCGTACAGGTCTCCCCGGGGAAGCCACTCGGTGGTGGTTTCGAAGTTGTTCAGCTGCGGGCGGCCGAGGGCCGTCAGTGCCCAGTTGTCGAACTGCTGACGGACGTAAATCAGAGTTTCGACGTCTTTACCTTCGTCGAATTCGTTCTCGTAATACTGCTCGAGGAAGTTCCGGTCGGACAGCCAGCCCAGCTCGGACTGAATCGTCAGATCAGGCGAAAGCTCCTGCCGGTGCCGGTGCTGCGCCCGAAAGCGGTTGGTTTTGGCCGGGTCGAGTTCACGCCGTCCCAGGCCGAGGTTATCGGTCCCGCTGTCGTGAATGTAATACAGCAGCCCTTCGCCCCGATGGCGTCCCGCGATGCCGAACAGGTCTGTTCCCTGATATTCAATTCCCGTGCCGACGGCCGGTCCCCGGTCGCTGAGATAATCGGCGTAGAGGTCCCACTCGGTGCCGGCCGGGGCCTCCAGCCCGAGCAGCTGGTACATATCCCAGACAGTCTTGAGCTGGGTACCGAAGATGTCGTCGTTCCGCACGGAGGCCCGTCGGAGCGCGAGGTTGGGGTCGTCGGCCGGGGCGGCGAGGTAGGGCACGTACAGCAGGGGCACGTCTTCAATGAAGAATGTATTTCCCTGACTGCGGATGTAAGGCACCTGATTCTGAACGGGAGTGCCGTCCGGAGAGACTCCGGCACCAAGGGCGCCTCCCGGGCCGATCCACGGATTGGCCGGGCGATTCTCCAGGTAAACTTCCGAAGCCTGCAGTCGGTATCCTGGCTTGCCGAACTGGCTGCCCGAGGTCCAGGCGTTCTGAGCGTAGTACCGGTCGCGGGACAGCTGGCGAATCCGCTGGGCGCGAATCCGCAGGTCGCCCTGCAGCTGCGGGATGAAGGTGCGCAGCTCGGCATTCATCAGCATGGCCCGGTCTTCGCGGGCGTCGTACACACCGCTGGTGGCCCGCAGCACGCTCTGCCCCTGACGGACCACAATGTTGCCTTCGAGATAAACCTGAAACGGTGTATCCCGCGACTGGACGGTTTCCGCCCGGAATTCGTCGCCGGTGCCGGCTCTCGTCCAGATCACCATACGGTCCGCGGCGAGATCGACCGTGCCGATGGAGTCCAGACCGTCCACAATCAGATTGACGCCGCCCGTCAGCACCCAGATCTGTTCCGGAGGGGTGGACTGGTTCGATTCAAAACTGAGCACATTGTAAGGCACGGCACTGCGGGGAAAGACCCGCACGCGGCGAAGTTCCGCCGGTGACGGCTGGAACTGGACCGACCGGATTTCCGGTTCGGATTCCGGAATGACCGTGTGCTGTACCTGCTGCACCACCGATTTTCCCGGCGGGGGCTGGTACCGCTTGAGGGCCCGCAGATACAGCGGGCTTTCCTCCGGTGCGTTGACCGTTCGAACCTGCCCGATTTTGACCTGCGGCGCCAGCGGGCTCCGCAGCGTGACAAACTGTGTCTGTTCGTTGAAGGTGCGGCCCGGCTGCTCGTAGCGGCTGTCGCCTTCGAGGTAGATCGTCAGCGTCTCCACAGGTCCGCTGACAGTCTGCCCGGTTTCCCGCCAGACGACCATCTGCCGGGCGGCCAGGCTGCTGTCACCCTGTTCGATCAGGCAGTGACCGCGCAGCACGGCCACACTACCGGATTCCGTGCCCCATTCCACAGCGTAGTCTGCTGCGATGTGAATGGTGGCTTCGGGA
>JAGQPV010000850.1 GCA_020426545.1 Planctomycetaceae bacterium | reverse complement strand
TCCAGACCCCCGACAGAGATTCCCGCTGCTTCATCTGCTCTTGCAGAATTTCCGCGGCGGGCCGGGCCGGCGCCACGCGGACGGGCGGACGATTCAGCTTCCGCACGGTCCAGACCGTCAGCGAACCAGCGGTTAAAGTCAGCAGCAGAGGCAGCCACGGCACGCCCCAGGACAGGTTTTCTTCGAGGGAGAATGTTTCTCCCGGTAAATCGTCACTGGCCGGGTCAAACTCGGCGACTGCCCGGTCGGGCAGTCTTCCCCGTCGCCACGCTGCTCCCGGTCCCGGTTCCCTGGCCACCCGGGCCATCTCCTGAACATTCGCTTCCAACGGATCGGGCTGGCTGGCCCATTCCTGTACAAGACGGGCAGCTTCTTCGGCCCGGTGTGGTGGCACCCGCAGCACAAAGCCGGGCTGCCAGCAGCCCACCACCGCATCGAATGACTCGGAAATGTGCACCGCCACCGGAATACCCGCCAGGTGCTCCAGTTCCGACGCGAAGAAACCCGCTTCCGCCGCACTGGTAAACCGGGCAACCGGCTGGCCTTCGGGAATTTCGGCATCCGTAGCGGCATCGCCCAGCGAACACCGGTAGGCGCCTGACGCGTTCGCCCGCCCGGCGCCGCCGCCGGGAACGTCGTCCTCCAGAGGATTGCCGAGTGAATCGACAGGTCGTCCACACGCTGGACAGTGCTCCATCAGCACGTACTCCCCGTTCAGGAGATCAAGGCGACCCACCACTGTCCGCTGCGCGGCGTCCGGGGGCGCAGCAGCGGCCGCGGATTCCGGCACACCCTGTCCTGCCGCCTGTCGAAAGCTGAACTCCGGGCCAACCTGCCCGACCTCTCATGATATTCCAGCCGACAGGCCGAGACCAGACGCCACCAGCCCGGAAAGCCAGACCAGCTGCCACCAGCGTGATCATTTGCTTCGTAGTTCTGCCGGCTCCGCTACAGTCAGGCCCGCTCAGGACGGAGCGAATCGGCACCTTCTGCCGGTTGCCATTGACGCCCGGAAGGCTTTCCCCGATAGTCTCGCCACCTCCACCCGGAGACCGCCACAGGACTGGTCCAGATCTGGTTCAGTACGCACCATGGTGCATGGCTGTCCCGGAGTCTCACGTGTCTCTCATCGTTCTCGCAGCTTCAGCAGACTGTTCTTATGGCCGGCCAGAAACCCAGTCGCTTCGAGCAGGAGCGGCTCCGCAAACTCGATCAGATTGAAGCCCTGGGCCACGATCCGTGGGGCCAGCGGTTCGACAACCATCTGTCGATCGCAGCGGCGCGGGAACTTGCCCCGGCCGAATCAGGTGTGGACGGTGAAGCCGCCCGTGTCGCAGGCCGGATCATGCTTCGCCGCAAAGCCGGCAAGCTGCGGTTTTACGATATCCAGGACCACACGGGACGGGTGCAGCTGCTGTTCTCACGGGGCGATCTCTCCGAAGAGCAGTGGGAACTGATGGGCCAGCTCGATCTGGGCGACCTGATCGGGGTCGACGGCTCCATGCGGCTGACGGACACCGGCGAAGTGTCCATTTTCGTCCGCCAGCTGACGATTCTGTGCAAATCGCTGGCGCAGCCCCCCGAGAAATTTCACGGCGCCAAAGACACGGAACTCCTGCTGCGGCAGCGGTATCTGGATCTGATCTACAATCCCGAAGTGCTGGCCCGCATGCTCCAGCGCACGCGGATTATCGATTCCATCCGGCAGACGCTGCGCGGCCAGAATTTCTACGAAGTCGAAACGCCGGTGCTGCACGCCATTGCCGGCGGTGCGGCCGCCCGGCCATTCACCACGCATCACAACGCGCTGGATATTGACCTGTACCTGCGGATTGCCCTCGAACTGCACCTCAAACGGCTGATGGTGGGCGGTATCGAGCGGGTGTATGAGATCGGACGGGTCTTCCGGAATGAGGGCATCGACGCCACTCATAACCCGGAATTCACCATGATCGAAATCTACCAGGCCTACGGCGATTACGAGACCATGATGGATCTCACCGAAGCCCTGGTCACGGGTGCGGTTCAATCCATCAGCGACAGCATGGTCCTGCCCTGGCAGGACACGACCATCGATTTCACTCCGCCCTGGCCACGCCGCACCTATGCCGAGCTGTTCTGCGAACATGCCGGCTGCGACATGACCGATACCGCCGCTGTGGTGGCGAAAGCCCGCAGCCTG
>JAGQPV010000849.1 GCA_020426545.1 Planctomycetaceae bacterium | reverse complement strand
GGGCAGCCAGGGCACACAGCAGCCACAGCGCGCGGAATGGCCCGCGCCACGGCGATTGATCACCGCGAAGACCGGCTTTGAAAATTGTGCTGGCAGCAGACAGGGGCATGGAGTCGCCCGGAAGAAATCACACACCGCAAAACAGAATTCGCCGAACCGGGAGTACGCTGGTACAGGCTGGCCGCCGCGCACGCGAGCCGCTGCACAGGCCCGGTCCTCTTCCTCTGACGATAGGGGATTTGCGAGATCCTGAGAAGCCCGTTGCGGGCTGGAGCTCATGGCGGGCACTGATTTTGAGGGTGCTCAGCGGGCCAGTTCCCGCAGGCATGTGGTAAGGCGTTCGGCATCGGGCGGATTTGCGGTGAGAAATCCGGCAGCCTGCTGCAGCAGAGCCACCTGGCGGGCTGAGACGGGGAACGGTGTGCCGGGCGATGGTTCCCGGGGGACGAGCCGCCGGACGATCTGACTCATCAGCCCGGCCAGCCCTGCACCGGTTTCCGCTGAAACTTCCAGCGGGTTCCGGGCAGCCACGGCCTCCCGTAACGGGCCCTCCCAGGCGGCGGGCAGATCGCACTTGGTGGCCAGAACCAGGGCATCGGGCCAGCTGGCCAGCAGTTCGAGATCGGCGGGTTCCAGCGGCGTGCTGCGATCCAGCAGCAGCAGCCGGCAGTCGGCACGGGAGAACAGGGCTTCGGCCCGCTGAATCCCGGCTGCTTCCAGGGAATCGCTCGTCTGCCTTAGTCCGGCGGTATCGTGCAGCTGGACCGGCCATCCATCGAAGGCGGTGCTGTGGCCGATGGAATCCCGCGTGGTGCCGGGCTGTTCGGAGACAATGGCCCGCGAGAAACCCAGCAGGGCATTCATCAGGCTGCTTTTCCCGGCATTGGGCCTGCCGCCGAGAACCACCTGCCAGCCGGTAACCAGTCGCAGTCCCCAGGTTGACCACTGCAGCAGACTGTTGATCTGTGCCTTCAGCTGTGCACAGGCCGCGGGAGAATCGATTGAGCCAGCCGGAGGAAATACTGTCTCCGCGAGTTGCACCAGCTGCCCGAAGGCAGTTTCCAGCAGGCCGTCCTGCTGCAGCAGATGTTCGGCCGCCCGCAGCGTGCCCGCTTCGCCGAGGGCCTGCAGGCATTCCACCTGCACCAGCGAGCCGCTGGCCTGTTCGAGATTCTGCCAGCTGGTCGTCTGAAAACCGAGTTCCGCCAGGTCGCACAGAATGCGGTCGACTGCTGCATCGCCTCCGTGGCAGTAGATTTCGGTTCGCTGCTCCGAGACGCGGCACACCACGACTTCTTCGCCGAATGATCCTGCTTCCGGCGGTTCGGCGTCCTGAGAAATCGGATTCCCCGCAACGGTCGATTTCCCCCAGTGGCCGAACACGATCCGGTTCAGCGGCTGGCTGGCGAGGGGCCGCCTGTTGGCCGCGCGGAAGACGGATGGTGCGGAACGGTCGATCACGTTGCACGGGCCTTGCGCCGCAATGGCGGCCACCGCACCCCGCCCGCGGGGAGTCAACCGGGCCGCCTGCGGGCCGGTGGATGTCTTGTCTGGCGGCATGTCGGAGACGGTTCCTCAGCAGTCTGTTTCCGGCAGCAGAGCAGCGGCAATCGCCAGCCCCTGCAGGCACAGTTCGGGCAGCAGCAGATATTCCGGAATGGCGGGGGCCAGCAGCCGGGCAGAGCCACCCGTCAGCACAAGGAGCGGCGGGAGGCCGGACTGCGGTGCTTCTATTGCAGTCGCTTCCAGTTCGGCCGTCATGGTCTGCACGAGGCCGCGAATGGCTCCCGCGTGGCCATGCAGCAGCCCGCTGGCGAGGGCCTCTGTGGTATTCGTACCGATGGCCGGCAGCGTGCCGAGGCAGAACTTCGAGAAGTCCAGCTCCGGCAGGCTGGCCGTCTGCTGGTGCAGTGCTCTGGCCGACATGGTCAGACCGGGAAGTATCGCACCGCCCAGAAAAATACCAGCGGCGGAAACCGCATCGACCGTGGTGGCGGTTCCCGCATCGATGATGAGGGCCGCCTGCCCCGGCTGACGGACGACCGAAGCCGCCACGGCCCCCAGCAGGCGGTCCAGTCCGGTCTTTCCTGGTTCAGACAGGACGGTGGGCAGGGGCAGATCGCTCCACTGCAGCAGCCGGGGCGATGCCAGATCGTCGTGCGGCCACCCGGCCAGCAGGGCCACC
>JAGQPV010000084.1 GCA_020426545.1 Planctomycetaceae bacterium | reverse complement strand
CGACTGCGCTTCCGGACAAGGCCACGAAGTGGTCAGCCTGCTGGAGCTGGCCGAGTCGGCCGGCCTTGCCACCGGCATCATCTCCACCGCGCGCATCACCCACGCCACGCCGGCCGCCACCTATGCACATACCGCCAACCGCAACTGGGAAAGCGACGCCAACCTCACCGAGGAAGCCCTCGCCAACGGCTGCCATGACATCGCCCGGCAGCTGATCGAATTTCCGTTCGGCGACGGCCTGGAAGTCGCCCTCGGCGGCGGCCGCGGCATGTTCCTGCCGGAGACCGCCACCGATCCGGAAGACGCCGGTCGCCATGGCAGCCGCAAGGACGGCCGTGACCTCACCGCGGAATGGGTTGCCGACTACCCAGGCAGCGCCTTCGTCTGGAACCGCGCGCAGTTCGATGCCATCAATCCGACCCAGACCCGCCATCTGCTGGGCCTGTTCGAGCGCTCGCACATGGAATACGAACTGGATCGTGCCAACGACACCGGCGGCGAGCCGAGCATCGCCGAGATGACCGCCAAGGCCATCCAGATGCTGTCGCAGGATCGTGACGGTTACTTCCTGATGGTGGAGGGCGGTCGCATCGACCATGCCCATCACGAAGGCAATGCGGCGCGTGCGCTCAACGACGCCATCGCCCTGTCGGATGCCGTGCGTGTCGCAACCGACATGACGGACGAGAACGACACGCTGATCATTGTCTCCGCCGACCACAGCCACGTGTTCACCATCGCCGGCTACCCGGATCGCGGCAACCCGATCCTCGGCCTGGTCCGCGAAGGCGGTGAACTGGCACACGACCAGGGCGGCCTGCCCTACACCACGCTGGGCTATGCCAACGGTCCCGGCTACCGCAACCAGGACGTACTTCCGGAGCTGACCGATGAAATCGTTGCTGACGCCGACTTCCTGCAGGAGGCGACGGTGCCGATGGGCTCGGAAACGCATGCCGCAGAGGATGTCGGGATCTACGCCCGCGGCCCCGGCTCACAGGCCTTCCACGGCGTGCTCGAACAGAACGTGATCTACCACGTGATGGCGCAGAGTGCGGCGAAGATCCGCGCCGGAGTATGTGGCCGAAACGTCGTGTGTCGTCTGCTGGGCGGACCCAGCATCACCAGCCAGCCGAACTACGCGCAGCTTCGCGGCGCAGCCCGCTAACCACAGGGAAGCAACAAAGGGGGACGCACAGGGAAGTGCGCCCGGCATCCTTGTTCCGGCGACAGCGCTACGCGTCGCCCAGCTCAGAGCATCACACCGCCTGACTGAACCAGGCGACCGCTCCGCCCGGCTGCGGCTGCAGGAACAGTTCGGCATTGCCGGTGGGGCCGTGCAGCTGCTGCAGGCCTTCCTGCTCCAACCCACCATCCACGGCGAGAAAGCGAACGCCGAACTGACGGAATCCGTGGCTCTCGCGGATTTCCACCACATCATCAATCACAAGCATGCGGCCATCCGCCAGACGGTAACGATCACCTGCGCGGAAGCCATCCTTGCTGGTCAATGAGCGCACGACGCTGCCGGTGGCGTTGGCCAGTCCTGACGCGGAAACCGCTGCCAGCGAGGCGGCGGCGTGAATGAAATGACGACGTTTCATCGATATTTCTCCTGTCAGGCTCGTGCTTACGACCGCTGACGCGGCAGGTAGAAGGCAACGACGGTCAGCAGCAGGGCCAACAGCGTGAACAGTCCCAGCAGATCCAGCGTCGGGATCATTTCCGCGCCCTGGATCGCCGGCACTCCCACGCCCAAGCCAAAGGCCATGCTGGTGGAAGCCGGTGGCGAGGCGCCATCGGTCAGGGTGACGCTGAAGGTGAAGTAGCCACTCTGCGTCGGCGTGCCGCTCAAGGTGCCATCGCTGGCCAGGCTCATGCCGGGCGGCAGCGCGCCACTGGTCACGCTGAAGCTGTAGGGCGGCACGCCACCACTGGCCAGCAGCGACTGGCTGTACGGCGCTCCGGGCACAGCGCCCGGCAACGTCGGCGGACCCAGGACCAGTGGCAGGGCGCCCATGACAAGTGTGTAGCTTGCGCTCCCGGTTTCCCCATTGTTGTCGCTTGCCTGCACGCTGAAGCTGAAGCTGCCGTTCGCACTGGGCATGCCGGACAGCAACCCTGCGGCCGACAAGCTGAGGCCCGGCGGCAGCGCGCCCCCGCTGAGCGTGAAGCCGTACGGCGCGACACCGCCTGCGGCAGACAAGGACTGTGAGTAAGTCACGCCCACAGTGCCATTGGGCAGGCTGGCCGGACTCAGACTGATGCTCGGCGCGGCCACGGTCAGCGTGTAGTTGCCTGTGACATCGAATGGTGCACCGGTAGCACTCTTGGCATCCGTTGCCCCAGCCGCAGGTCTCGCAGCGCCGGTGTCGGTGGCGGTGATGCTGAAGTTGAATGTGCCACTGGCAGCCGGCGTGCCCGACAGCGTGTCGCCACTCAGGCTGACGCCGGGCGGCAGCGTGCCGGACTGGCTGTAGGTGAACGGCCCGATACCGCCGCTGACGCTGAACGTCTGGCTGAACGCACTGTTGTAGGTCGCCGTCAGCGAAGCGTTGTCCGCCGGACTGATGGCCAGCACTGGCGGCGCGACCGTCAGCGTGAAGCCGTCGCTACCCGGGAACGGACCGTTGCCGGTACTGCTGTCGGTGGCGGAAACAACCAGATTGAAACTTCCTGTCTGCGCTGGCGTACCCGACACCGTCACCGTATCGGCAGTGTTCGCAGTGACCGACAGCCCGTTCGGCAGGTTGCTGACCAGATAGCCACTCCACGGCGACGCGCCACCGCTGAAGGTGAAGGTCTGCGTGTAGGGCGCACCCACCGTCGCGGTCAGCGGATCACCCGCGGTGACGCTGATCACCGGATCCTGCACGGTGACCGTCACCGTGGCCGGCGCCGAGGTGCCAGTCGTGTTGGTGCCGGTGTATTCGAAGCTATCCGTGCCTGCGTAGCCGGAGGTCGGCGTGTAGGTGATGTTCAAGCCACTGACACTGGCGACGCCATGGCTGGCCGCCGTGCTGATGGCCAGCGAATCGGCAACACCGCCTGCCGCCGAGAAACTGGTCGTGACGGGATTGGCGCTGCTGTTGTAGGCCACGCTCGTGCTGACCGCCTCGGCGATCGGCGCGCCCTGGATAACCGTCAACGCATAAGCCTGACTGCCGGTATAGGGACCGGTACCGCTGCTGCTGTCGGTGGCGGTCACGGTGAAGTTGAAACTGCCGAACACCGAGGACGTGCCGTTCAGCAGGCCGACGGGGGTCAGGCTGATGCCGTTCGGCAGCGCGCCCCCCGTCACCTGGTAGCTGTAGGTCGCCGTGCCACCGCTGGCGGTGATCGCCTGGCTGTAGGCGCTTCCCTGCTGGGCGTCCGGCACGTTGGCGGGTGTCAGCGTGATGGTCGGTGAATCCACGGTCAGCGTGTAGTTGGCCGATGCGGTCGACGGTGAACCTGCACCAGTGCTGCTGTCCGTCGCGGATACCTGGAACGCATAAGTGCCGCCGGCTGTCGGCGTGCCGCTGAGCACACCGGCGGCGGACAGTGTCATGCCGGGCGGCAGGGAGCTGGGGGTCACCACGTTGAAGCTGTACGGCGCAATGCCACCCGAGGCCGTGATCGCCTGGTTGTAGGCACTGCCGACGGTCGCATTCGGCAACGACGGTGGCGAAATGCTCACCGTGGCTATACCGATATTCAGCGTGAATGACTGGTTGACCGTGAACGGCGCGTTCTTGCCGCTGTCTGGATCGGTACCGGTACTCGAATCGGTGCCGCTGACGTTCAGCGTGAATGTGCCGCTGACCGTGGGTGTCCCCGAGATCGTGATGCTGGTGTTGTTGAAGCCTGTGACGCCCAGCCCGGCCGGAATACTGGTGATGCTGTAGCCCTGATACGGCGCCTGGCCGCCGCTGAAGGTGAAGGTCACCGTGTACGACTGACCCACGGTGGCCGTCAGCGACGTGCCGCCGCTGGAGCTGGTGATCGCCAGGGTCGGGCCGGAGACGGTGATGCTGATCGTGGCCGGCGCCGAAGTGCCGGCCGAGTTGGTCCCGGTATACGTGAACGAATCGGTGCCGGTGTAACCGGCCTCCGGGGTGTAGATGAAGGTTCCGTTGGAATTGAGCGTCAGTTCGCCATGCTGGGGTGACTGAACAAGCACCGCCTTGAGGGGCGTGTCCTGGCTGCTGGAATCGTTGGACAGCACGCTGCCGGAGTTGCCGACGTACAGCGTGGAGTCGGGAGAGACCGTCCAGGCATCGGGTGAGGAGACCGGGGCATCACCCACGACATGCAGCGTGACAGTGGTGGCGGAACTGGCACCGATTCCGTCGCTGGCCGTCCAGGTGAAAGTATCACTGCCGGTGAAGCCGGAATCGGGTGTGTAGCTGAATCCGCCGTCGGTATTGAGCATCAGCGTGCCGTGCTGTGGCCCCTGATCGAGCACGGCGGTGAGCTGGTCCCCTTCCGGATCGGTGACGCCGGCCAGCAGCCCGCCTGCGGCGATAGTAAGGGTGGTGTCCACATCGGTGCGGTACTGGCTGTCTTCCGCGAGAGGAACTTCATTCTCGCGTACGGTGAGGGAAACGGCCACCGGACCGGTGGTGTCGGTTCCGTCGGTGGCCGTGTAGCTGAAGGAGTCGGTGCCGGTAAAGCCCGTATCAGGGGTGTAGCTGAATGACCCGTCGGCATTCAGGGCGAGGGTGCCGTGCTGCGGTCCTTCTTCGAGGGCGACCGTCAGTGTCTGGCCGTCAGCATCGGAATCGTTGGCCAGCAGCCCGTCAGCAGCAGAAATGGTGAGGGTGGTGTCGGGATACAGGCCGTAGCTGTCTGCTGTGGACTCCGGAACCGCATTGGGTGGGGCAGCGATGTCGATCTCGACGGTTGCCGCCGGGCTGTCGAGTGTTCCGTCTGAGACGTAATATGTAAAGGAATCGGTGCCGATGTAGCCGCTGTCGGGCGTATAGGAGAACGAGCCGTCGCCGCTGAAGCTGAGCGTTCCATGCTGTGGCCCGGCGACAAGTGTCGCGGTCAATGTGGCCGGGTCGTCATCAGAATCATTGTCGAGCACACCGCCAGCGGCGATTTCGAGCGAGGTGTCTTCGATGGTGGCATAAGCGTCATCCCGGGCCAGCGGAACCGCACTGCGGACATCGACGGAGACGGTGCCGATTTCGCTTGTTTCCGCACCGTTGTCGCCGCGATAGGTGAACGAGTCGCTGCCGATGTATCCGGCCTGCGGCGTGTAGACGAACGAGCCATCGGTCGCAAGGGTGACCGTTCCATGTTCCGGCTGGGTTTCGATGGACACCGAGAGCGACCGGTTGAGAATGTCATAATCATTGCCAGACACGCCATCGACCGCAGCGACCGTCAGGGTATTGTCCTGAACCACGTGATACGCATCGGGTACGGCCAGCGGAGCCCCGTCGGCCACCGTCAGCCAGACTGTCGCGGGATCACTGTCAGTCAGTCCGTCGGTAGCGTAGTAGCTGAACGAGTCGCTGCCGCTGAATCCGGCATCTGGTGTGTAGGTGAACGAACCGTCCGCCGCCAGAGTCAGTGTGCCGTGCTGCGGTCCCTGATCGAGCACGGCCGTCAGTGTGTCGTCTTCGTCGATGTCGTTCGAAAGGAGGCCCTCAGCGGCAGTTACCGTCAGGGTGGTGTCTTCAACCGCCTGGAAACCGTCGCTGAACGCCTGAGGTTCCAGATTGACGACCTCAATGGTCACCGTGGCGGGCAGGCTCTCCTCCACACCGTCTGACACACTGTAAGTGAAGGTGTCGGTGCCGAAAAAGCCCGCAGCCGGATTGTAGATGAAGGAGCCGTCTGCGTTGAAAGTGAGCGTGCCGCTGATGGGGCCGGTGACGAGCGTCGCCGTAAGGTCCGCCCCCTCGAAATCAAAGTCGTTCTTCAGGACACCGCTTCCAGCGGAAACACTGAAGGCGGTGTCGTGCCCGGCGGTGTAGGTGTCATCGCGTGCGGCGGCAGCGAGGTTGTAGACCTCGATCGTGACTGTGGCCGGGTCGCTCAGCTCAACTCCGTCTGAGACGCGATAGGTGAACGTGTCGGTTCCGGCAAAACCCGCGTTCGGAGTATAGGTGAAGGAGCCATCCGTATTCAGCGTCAGTGTGCCGGCGGCTGGCAGCACTTCGAGTACGGCTGTCAATGCATCGCCGTCCGCGTCCCCGCTGATCTCCATCAGCCCGGGGGCTTCGACTTCGAGCACGCCATTGTGGGCGACCGAATAGGTTTCAGCCACAGCAGCGGGACGGGCGTTGGTTACGTCAATGGTGACAGTGGCGGGAGTGCTCTGCGCCACGCCATCGGAGACGGTGAATGTGAAGCTGTCTGTTCCTGAGAACCCGGCATTGGGAGTATAAATGAATGATCCATCAGCCAGCAGTGTCACTGTTCCGGACATGGGCCCGGTTTCCAGCTGAACCACCAGTGGGTCATCGTCGACGTCAAAGACATTCTCCAGCAGTCCGTCTTCCGCTTCGATTTCCAGGACCGTGTCGTGAACGACGCTGTAGCTGCTCCCGAAGTTTTCCGGCGTTCCGTTAGCGATCTCCAGCGTGACCATCGCCGACCCACCGACCGTGATGCCATCCGAGACAGTGTAGGAGAAAGTATCGGTGCCGGCGAAACCGGCGTCCGGCGTGTAGGTGAATGATCCATCGGCACCGAGCACGAGGGTGCCGAAAGCCGGACCGGCCGCCAGAACTGCCGAGAGGGCATCACCGTCGTAATCGATGTCGTTGGCCAGCACGCCGGCCGCTTCAATCTCCAGCGTCTGATTTCTCGAACCGTAGTAGGTGTCGCCGAGGGCGACTGCCGCCATGTTGGCGACTTCGATGGTCACGCTGACGGGGGCGCTGGAAACGATGCCGTCAGTCGCGTGGTAGGTGAATGTGTCGGTACCGGCGAACCCGGCATCCGGGGTGTACGTAAATGTGCCGTCCGCGGCGAGAGCGAGGACGCCATGCGAGACATCGGCATTGAGAACAGCCGTCAGGTTATCGACGTCGTAATCGTTTGCCAGCACGCCCCAGGCGGCCGTCAGCGTCTCTCCATGCTGCATGTGGTACATGTCGGCAGCGGCCACGGGCTGATCATTGGTGACCTCGATCTGTACAGTCGCGGGATCACTCTGGGCGATGCCGTCGCTGACGCGGTAGGTGAATGAGTCACTGCCGGCAAATCCAGAATTGGGAGTGTAGGTAAAACCGCCGTCAGCATCGAGCGACAGGGTTCCGTGTGCGGGCCCGCTGTTGAGAACGGCCTGAAGTGCTGCTCCCTCGAAGTCATAATCGTTGAACATCAGCCCACCGGGTTCAACGATCAGTGTTTCCCCGTGACGGATCTGCCAGGTGTCGCCACCTGCTACAGGGGTCTCATTCGTCACCTCGATTGTTACGGTCCGGGAAGTGCCGCCGGTCAGTCCATCGCTGGCAAAATAGGTGAACGAGTCGATGCCGGCGAACCCGGCATCGGGCGTGTAGGTGAATGATCCATCGGACGCCAGAGCCACAGTTCCGTGTGTGGCAGCAGTGGAGAGTATCGCAGTGAGCGCGTCGTAATCGTAGTCGTAATCATTCGTCAGAACACCATTGGCCGCCACCGAGAGCGTGTTGCCGCTACGCACCTGATACCAGTCGTCCTGTGAATCAGGAGCCGTGTTGTTGACGTTGATTGCCACGGTAACCGGCGTACTTTGACTTACCCCATCGAAGGCAGCATAAGTGAAGGTATCGGTCCCGGAAAACAGTGCATCCGGGGTATAACTGAATGTGCCATCAGAGGCGAAGATGACCGTGCCTGACACGGGGTCGGTCAGCAGCTGGGCCGTCAGAGGATCGAAATCCTGATCCATGTCATTCTGCAGCACACTGTCGGGAGAGTGCAGCACCATCCCGTGCTGGACAGCATACTGGTCGCCAGCTCCGGTTGGTGACTGGTTTGTCACCTGAATCTGCACCAGAGCCGAATTGCTCTGCTCCTGCCCGTTGACCACCGTGTAGCGGAAACTGTCGCTGCCGGTATATCCGGCATCTGGCTGATAGACGAAATGTCCGTCGGTGTAAAATGTCAGCGTTCCATGGGACGGAGCTTCGGTGAGCACCGGCTGCCCGATGAGAGGATCTCCGCTGGCCCGATAGTCATTCATCATGACGCCGGGCAGTCCACTGGTAGATGAGTCGTAAGCACGGCTGTGCAGGGCGATGTAGCCGCTGTCGTCGGCAGCGAAAATTGCGACATCACTCACTGAGATATCGACAGTGCCCAGAGAGCTGTTGCCACCAGCGTCGGTAACCCGCACCGACAGCTGGTAGAACGGAGTCGTCTCGAAGCTGAGCGGCCCGGCGACAGTGACTGTTCCTGCGGGGTCAATCTGAAACGCACTGCCGGTGTTTCCACTCTCAATCGTATAGCTGAGCGAAGCAGGATCGGTATCGACGTCGGTTGCCGTCACCGTGCCGACAGGCGTGCCTGGTGCCGCGTCCTCAGAGACGGTCCACTGGTAAGGGCTGCCGCTGAAGACAGGCGTTTCGTCATCGACGTTGCCAACCTGAACTGTCACCGTGGCGGTATCGATATTCCCCAGACTGTCGGAAACCTGGGCAGAGAGGAAATAGCTGGTCTGGCTTTCATAATCCAGAACTCCCTGCAGGCTGACAGCTCCTGACACGACATCGATCGCAAACAGCCCGCCTGCGTCGCCAGGGAGACTGTAGTTCAGCGGCGAACCCTGTGGATGCGTCGCTGAAACTGTTCCGATGGCAGTTCCCGACGCTGCTGTTTCCGGAATAAGGAAGGTGTAGTCCATCAGGTCGAAGGACGGAAGCTCATCAACATCCTGAACTTCAATTGTGAGTGTCGTCTCGGCGACGGTTCCAGCGGTGTTGGTGGCGAACACCGTCAGTGCGTAAGATGATGACGTCTCGTAGTCGAGCAGGCCGGTGACGGATACATTGCCTGTTACGGAGTCGATGGCAAACGGCCCTGATCCGGTCAGGCTGTAGCTGAGCGCCTGCCCCTGTGGATCGGTTGCTACCATCTGACCGACGACTGTTCCGGCCGCCGAATCCTCCGGGACTGCCCACATCTGCGGGCCGGAGAACGTCGGCTGTTCATCGACATCGGAAACGTTGACCGTGACACTTACTGTGTCGGAGTTTCCGGCTGAGTCGGAGATAACTGCCGTCAACGTGTGAGTCATTGAGGTTTCGTAGTCGAGACTTCCCTGCAGGGTCACGTCGCCGGTCTGCGAACTGATGCTGAACAGCCCGCCGGCATCGCCGGGGAGCGACCAGGTGAGCGGCATCCCCTGTGGATGCCATGCCGAGAGCGTACCGGCGTGGAAACCGGGAGCAGCATCTTCGCTGAGCGTGAACGTCGGATTCGGGTCGTTGAAGTGCGGCTGCTCGTCGACGTCGGTGACGTCGACAGTCACGCTGGCCGTGTCGAAATTGCCGGAGGGATCCGTAACCTGGACGGAAAGCTGGTAGGAAGCCTGCGACTCGAAATCCAGTGGAGTGGAAATCGATATCGTGCCCGTGGCAGTGTCGATGGTGAACGGACCGCTGCCTCCAGTCAGCGAGTAGGTCAGCACGTCTGACTGCGGATCGGTCGCGGTGACCATTCCGACGGTGCTGCCGACCGTGGCATCTTCCGGAGTAGAGAACATGTACGATGGCATACCGAATGTCGGCTGCTCGGGGACATCGAAGACATCTACGGTCATCCAGGCCGTGCCCGTATTGCCATCGATGTCGGTGGCCTGGATCGTCAGAGAATAATATGACGTCGTCTCGAAATCGAGGGAAGCCGCCGTCTGTACCTGGCCGGTCCCCGGATCAATCGTAAATACTCCGCCTCCGTCATCGGACAGGCTGTAGGTTAGCGGCTGCCCTTCGGGATCGCTGGCCCAGACTGAACCGACCGCCTGGCCCACGGCGGCATCTTCAGTGACCGAGGCCGTATACCAGCCCGGAGAAAAGAATGGTGTGCCGCTCAGCAGCGTCCGGTCTTCGAGTGCTTCGACCTGTGCCGGACAGTTTTCAATCTTTCGCAGTTTCCGACGGGAGGTATCAGGTCCGCTCAGCGTTGGGCGCAGGGAACCTACCCAGTTGTGAAAACTCACGGATTTACTCCAGATTGCATTTCAGGCTGGCGCGGAATCGGGAAGAACGGTGTGCCCGCGTGGTCTGAATGGAGATTGGGATGAGAGCCGGGGTTCAGTGGCCGGTTTGACCATTGACACGCTGATGAAGCAGCGGAGAGCGATTGTCCCGCCGGAGATACGGCTCACACTGGAGGTGGCTGACTGTCCGGCTGGCTCCAGACATCTGACAGGGTGTTGTTCCACCGTCGAATGTGCATCAGCTGCTCCTGAAGACTGTCGATCCTGTGTGCCGGAGATGTCTCCGGCAGCGAATCGCCCTTCGTCACACGCAGTCAATCAGCGCTGAAAGAGTCACAGCGAGAGAAAGTAGATCAGAGACTGCGTGTCGTTGATGAGATTGTGAAGCGACGATAATCGGAGTGCATAAATCATTCAAGCAGATTCTGCGGAACTTTCCATAAAATCAACGCGAGTCTCAATTTCCTGGAAATCTGGAGCATGACCGGCAGCACTGTTTTCCCTGGCTATAAGAGTGTTTATACCATGACCCTGCTGGGCGACATCGTCGGGTATGTTATTCATTTCTGTCTGCCCAGACGGCCGGTCCCGTTATGGAACAGTGCTATCCCGTCGGGGAATGTCCGAAATCCCTCACCAGCCAGTCTTCGTATATCATCCCCCGCAATACAGAAGGCTACGATCAGCTGCCTCTGCTCCATCGTATCGGACGATGTTGAAGACAGTCGCTGGCGGCTCTGCAGAAAACGATGTGAATAGGCAACATCCGGGTGTCGCGGGGTGTGCCAGTGAGGGCCGGTAAGTCTCCGGGCGATGACAGTGCACAGAAGCAACTGATCTCTCGACGATCGGCGAGGTGGTATCAGCCCGGCAGGCGGGCCCGAGCGGGAGAACCTACAGCCGAAAATGGAATGTCTGGCGGATGAGTCGCCACAGCCAGCCGCCGGCTGTTCTTCTTGAGATCAGGAAGCGTCCGGTTCCCCTCAGGCCGGGCAGCAAGAGGTCCGTATCCTGATTCAGCTGCACAGTGGCCTGCCAGGCGACGCTGGTCAGCCGTTCGCGGCCTGCCTGATCCGTGACTGTCGGCAGTTCGCCGCCCGCCTTGCTCGACAGCGCTTCTGGCGCGAACTCCAGGGGTCGCAGTGACACCTCCTGAATGGTGCCTGCGTACGTCCGATCGGGCAGGTGCTCCAGCTTCAGTTCGACCTCGCGGCCGGGAGTCAGATCATCGCGGTCCGCCTGATCGACCAGCAGGACAGCTTCCAGCCGCTCATTCGGCGCCAGGCTCAGCAGGTGAGTCTGTTCCTCCAGAAAACAGCCCGAATTCTCAGGATCCAGGGGCGTGCCAAACCAGTTGCTGAGCCGCTGTTCCGTGTGGTCCTGCTTTGGTTCCGGACGCCGGGGCGGGGCGACGACCGTTCCGGAACAAGGGGCTTTCAGCACGAGCTGTCTCCGCCGGTGTTCCACATCGGCGAGCTGCTCCAGCAGACTGTCCATCAGCTGGACCGCCAGGTGCATGGAGGGCAGATCATTCTGATTGCGGTAGCGGGTGATGGTCCGCTGCTGGACTGTGATCTTCTTCCGCAGATCGAGAAACTCGTCGTCCAGTTCCGTGTTTTCCAGCACGGCCAGTTCCTGTCCGGTCTCGACCTGCTCACCGGGACGCACCCGCACCTCAACCAGCCGCCCGGGCAGAACTGTATGGAGATGCCGCACGCCTTCCGGCTGAACCAGAAAGGCGGCTTCCACATGCAGCGGCAGCGGGATCACCAGGGCGGCAACCATCAGTCCCGCCAGCAGGGTCAGACTGACACTCAGCCGACGATAACTCATGGGCTCGTTCCTTGGAGCAGTGATAATTCGCCACACCGTCATCACCAGGCTGATAACGACACCCGCCAGCGAGAAGACGGCCAGCGTAATGCCGATGCTCTGCAGGTCATACGGTTTGAGCCAGACATACAGAAACAGGCAGATACCCGCCAGCACGACCCAGCGATAAACCGCCGAAGCAGCAGCGAATAGGATAAACCAGCCGCGGCCCCGCTGTGGTGCAAACGGATCCAGCGGCTGCTCGATACCGAGGCAGTACCAGGAGAACGTGTCCCGCAGCAGCCGGTCGGCCTTCTGCCGCAGGTTAGGAATCTCCAGCAGATCGGCCATGATGTAGTAACCGTCGAACCGCATCAGTGGATTAGCATTAAAAACAACGGTCGTAATGCTGGTGACAAAGAACACATTCAGTGCCAGGTGATGCAGCAGGCCGGGGGTGGTCCACCACCAGGTGAACACAGCCAGGGCCGAGAGGATAATTTCCACCCACATCCCGGCGGCGCCGATCCAGATTCGCTGCCATTTATTCGGCAGCAGCCAGGAGTCAGTCACATCGCAGTACAGGGTGGGGCTGAAGACCAGCAGCATCAGCCCCATCTCGTGGCATTCCCCGCCGAAGTGAGTGCAGCACAGCCCGTGGCCGAACTCGTGCAGCACTTTGCACAGGGCCAGCGTCAGCCACAGATAAATCACATTTGGCCAGCCGAAGAACTGCTGAAAGGCAGGCAGCTGCGACTGAAAGTGACTGAACTGCACGGCCAGCAGCATCCACGAAGAGAGCACCAGCAGGACCGCCAGGCTGACGGCCCACGGATGAAAGCACCACCGCACCACAGGATACAGCCGCTGGAGCGTGCGTTCCGGATCCCAGCCGGGCAGGCGGAGAAACAGGACATTCTTCACTCCGCTCCAGAACCGTTTCCGCCGGGCTTTCCGCTGCTGCGTCAGCAGCAGTTCTCCCTGCCCGGGCCGATCGCTCAGCACCAGCCCCCGCCGGTGCAGGTCGGTGACCAGCTGCTGCAGGGATTTCAGCGTCAGTCCGCAGGCCGGAAACTCCTGCTGCAGCCCCTGCTGAACTTCGTCCAGGCTGCGGCGGCCATTGAGCAGCTGCAGCACGTGATACTGCTCCTCATGCAGCCGGTGATACTTCAGCCCCGCCGGATCCTTGACCACCCACGAGCCGACTCCCTGGTACCCCACACGCCGGCAGACGAGGTCCGTACGGACCCGCAGCGGGATCGGTCGCTCGACCGAGGTGTTCTGCGTTGAGGTTTCTGTCTGCATGCCGGGAAAGCCTGAAACTTTCTCAGGGATCAATCTGCCGGGGGCCGGTCTGCCCGGTGCCCGTGGTGTCGGCTTCCGCCGGTTCGGGATAGACCAGCATTCCGGCCGTGAGACCGGCCCGGAGCCGGTCACCGTGATCGGTCACCTCGGCCTGGATCCGCACGGTCTGCGTATTCGGCTCGACCGACAGATCGACGAACACAATCCGCCCGGCGAACCGCTCGGGTGACTCTTTTGGCGAACTATTCTCGTCCTGTTCTGCTCCGGGGATACTGGTGACGGACAGTTCCTCACGCGGGAGAGCAACCTCCACCCTGTTGCCCCGACGAATCCCGGCCGCGACCCGCACATCCACATAGCCTTCCACCCGCAGGCGGCGGGTGCTGACCAGTTCCAGAATGGGATCCCCCTCCCGCACGGCCTCGCCCGGCCGGCGGAGCACACGGGTCACCACGCCAGCGAACGGGGCTTCAATCCGGTAGGCGTCCAGCTGGGCCTTCCGCTCGTCCCGCTCCAGCCCGCTGGCGATCAGCTCACTTTCGGACTGCTCAATCTGCAGGGTAGCCCGCTCGGCTTCCAGCCGGGC
>JAGQPV010000848.1 GCA_020426545.1 Planctomycetaceae bacterium | reverse complement strand
GGCGACGGAGACATTCGGCGGCATGCGGGTGGTGCGGGCCTTCAGCCGGCAGCGGAGCGAAGCGGGCCGGTTCATGCGGGGCAACCACCTGATGGGCCGCCAGGAACTGATGGCGTGGTGGTGGTCGCGGACCATCGAAATCGTGTGGGAGCTGCTGCTGCCGCTGGCCAGCGGGGCTGTGCTGCTGTACGGCGGCTGGCAGGTGCTGGAAGGCAACCTGACGCTCGGCGACCTGATGATGTTCCTCGTGTACCTGCTGATGCTGCTCGATCCGCTGGCGACTTTGGCCCAGAGTGCGGCCCAGTTTCAGAACAGCCTTTCCGGCCTGGATCGCGTGCTCGACCTGCTCGACGAGGACCGCGACATGCCGGCCGGGCCCCAGGCCCGTTCCGTGCGGGCGGAAGAGGTCACCGGGGAACTCGTGTTCGAGGATGTCACCTTTGCCTATTCCGGCAGCCCGCAGCCCGCCCTTCAGGGAATTTCCCTCACGGCCCGGGCGGGTGAAGTGGTGGCTCTGGTGGGGCCGAGTGGTGCCGGCAAAACCACATTGTGCAATCTGGCGGCCCGCTTCTACGACCCGACCTCCGGGCGGATTCTGCTGGACGGAACCGACCTCAGGGACATCGACGTGGAGAGTTACCGCACGCTGCTGGGCATTGTGGAGCAGGACGTGTTTCTGTTCGACGGAACCGTGGCGGAGAATATCGGCTATGCCAACCGGCATGCTTCGGACGAGCTGCTGCAGGAAGCGGCCCGGGCTGCCAATGCCGAGGAATTCATTGTCGACCTGCCCGACGGGTACGACACATTAATTGGCGAGCGGGGCGTGCGGCTTTCCGGCGGACAGCGGCAGCGGCTGGCGATTGCCCGGGCCATTCTGGCCGACCCGCGAATTCTGATTCTGGACGAAGCCACCAGCAACCTCGATACGCACAGCGAACGGCTGATTCAGCAGAGCTTCGGCCGGCTGATGGCGGGCCGCACCACGTTCGTGATCGCCCACCGGCTGAGCACCATCATGCATGCCGACCGCATTCTGGTGCTGGAAGGCGGACGGATCATCGAAGCGGGCACGCACGACGAACTGCTGGCCGCCGGCGGCAGCTACACGGAGATGGTGCGGATGCAGACCTCGGGCCATCAGCAGCTGATTCAGGAACCGGCGGGCGAGTCGAATCCATGACTGACGAGCAACGGACAGAAGCCCCGCGTCGCCGGCTGAAGCCGGTGTGGATTGTTGTGTCGCTGGCGGTACTGCTGTTGCTGGCCGGCGTGGGAGTCGTCGTATTGCAGGTCTATCGACAGCGGCAGCTGGTCCAGCTGGTGGAACAGCACGGCGGGGAGATTAAGTGGGAACCTGAAAGTTTGGCGGGCCTGCCGACTCCCGTACCGTTTCTGCAGACACCGTTTCGAGTCATATTGCGGCAGACCGACGGGCGGGGTCTCAGGCAATTCAGCCGCGCCGTGCAACATATTTCCGGGTCCGGCGATCAGCTGGTCACCCTGGGTTTCACCGAAGGACTGCAGCTCGAACAACGCCGGCGTTTCTTGCAAGCAATTTCTAATTCCGGCGAACGGCTGGTCACACCGGGTTTCGGGGAGTACTCGTTCGCGGGAGACGATTTTTTCACTCTGCCGAGCCTGTCGCAGTTAAGGAGACTCGGGTTCAAAAATGTGAGCGTGGACGCGGAGACGATTGAGCAGCTTGATCGCTTTCCTGAACTGCAGTATCTGCACCTCAGCAGTTCGACGGTTAATGACGACATCGTGGCCGCATTGCCGCTGTTACCGAAGCTGAAGAATCTGTCCCTGCACCAGACTCAGGTGCGGGGGCCGGGGCTGGCCAGTCTGCCCCAGCAGCCGAGTCTGACAGATCTCAGACTGAGTAATACCGAGGTCACCAGCGCGGGAATCGCCGCGCTGGCGGGCTGCTCACGGCTGGAAAGACTGTATCTGGACAATACGGCGATCGATGACGAAGCCGTGGAGTACCTGCTGCAGCTGCCCGCACTGCGGGAGCTGAGTGCGTCGAACACGAAGCTGTCGGAACAGGGCCTGTCACGGCTGGAGGGTAAGTTTCCCGGTCTGCGAGTTCCCGTCGAATGAGGCGCCCGGGTGCCACTCGTGAGGGCTTCACTCACCAGTGCTCTTCACCAAGCTGCTGTCGGACGTCGAATGCCCCGGG
>JAGQPV010000847.1 GCA_020426545.1 Planctomycetaceae bacterium | reverse complement strand
TGAGGAACTGCTGGTGGACCGGGCTCAGCTGCTGACTCTGACTGCTCCCGAGATGACTGTGCTGATCGGCGGCATGCGGGTGCTCGATACCAACACCGGCAGCGGCCCGCTGGCCAGCCTGGGTGTGTTCACCGAACGTCCAGAAATGCTGACGAACGACTTCTTCGTCAACCTGCTCGACATGGGCACCGAATGGCAGAAGTCGCCCATGTGCGAGCATTTCTTCGAAGGGCGGGACCGCGAGACCGGCGATGTGAAGTGGACCGCCACACGGGTCGATCTGGTATTCGGTTCCAACTCGCAGTTGCGGGCCATCGCCGAGGTATACGCCAGCGACGACGGTCAGGAACGATTCGTGCGGGACTTCGTCGCCGCGTGGAACAAGGTCATGAATCTTGATCGGTTCGATCTCGATCCGGCCGTGCGGCGCGGAACGGCCGAGGTGGCGGTTCATCAGCGGTAATGCCGGTATGAGTCAGATGGGAATGCTGTCTGAAATGTGATCAGAGACGACGTAAGCACCAGCCCGCGGTCCCGGTTTCGGGGCCGCGGGCTGGTTGCTGGGAGAATGCCGAACTTCCAGGCGTTGCCATTCTGCCGGAAAACCGGTCCCGGCAGCCTGACTTCCTGATCGAACGTGGAGCGAAGCTGCGTGACAGGCCGGCAAAATTTTATCAGCCGGCCCGCGTTTCTCCGCCCAGTAAGGTCAGCACCTCGCCGGTGATATAGCCAGAATCAGCGTTCGAAGCAAAAAAGACATAAGCCGGCGCAATCTCTTCCGGCTGGGCCGGGCGGCCATACGGCTGACTGGCGCCAAAATCCCGAATCTCCTCCGACGAACGCTCGGCCGGATTCAATGGTGTCCAGACCGGCCCCGGAGCCACGCAGTTCACGCGGATCCCCTTCTCCACCAGGTTCTGTGCCAGCGATTTGGTAAAGGCGTGGATGGCCCCTTTGGTGGCCGAATAGTCAATCAGCCCCCCGCTGCCTTCCAGCCCGGTAATGGAGCCGGTATTAATGATGCAGCTTCCCGCTTTCAGATGCGGTAATGCGGCTTTCGCCATGCGGAAATATCCATAGATGTTTGTCCGGAATGTGTGGTCCCACTGCTCCTCTGACAGTTCCTCGAGACCATTTAAGTGCTGCTGATAAGCGGCATTGTTGACGAGGATATCCAGCCTGCCGAACTCCTCGACAGTCTGACTGATGGCCGAACGGCAGAACTCGGGGTCAGTCAGGTCTCCGGGAATCAGCAGGACTCCGGAAGAGCCGACCCCGCCTTCCTTTGCCTGCCCCTCCATTACCTCTCGGATCGCTGTCTCTGTCTGCTCAGCGTCAGACTGTTCTTCGGGAAGGTAGACCAGAGCCACACGGGCACCCACGCGGGCATACAGCAGTGCGACGGCGCGGCCGATCCCGCTGTCACCGCCGGTAATCAGCGCGACTTGCCCCTGCAGTTTACCCGCAGCACGATACTCCGCCGCTTTGAATTCGGGCCGCGGATTCATCCGCGATTCAAGGCCGGGCGGCTCCATGTTCTGACCGGGAAATGGTGGAGATGGTCTGGCTGTCGTCATGGTCCTTCCGCCCTTTTTCTGCTGGAGAAACTCTACTGCAGGCTGCCTTCCACGTACTGAGCGCTGCCAGATTCAGGTTAGCTGCGGTGGAACCCTACGCGAATCCGCGATTTCCGGCATCCCGGCCGCAGGGAATTGCCTCCGGCGGGCGTTCCACCCCACCCTCCAGTGAGTCTGGCGGATCCTACGGTTGTAAGACAACTTTGACGCAGCCATCCGCCTTGTCGCAGAACGTCCGGTAGGCATCCGCAGCCTGTGCCAGGGGCAGGCGGTGCGTGATGATACAGGATGGGTCGATCTCCCCTTCCCTTATGTACCCGAACAGGCGGGACAGATAGCGATGCACGTGCGTCTGTCCCATTTTAATCTGCAGCCCCTTGCCAAAGGCCGCTCCGATGGGGATCTTATCGACCAGGCCACCATAGACGCCGGGAATCGAGACGCGTCCGCCTTTCCGGCAACAGTGAATCACCTGGCGGAGTACATGCACCCGATCGGTTTCGAGCATCAGTTTGTTCTTGATCACATCGTACCAGGCATCGATTGAGGTGCCATGCGCTTCACTGCCCACGGCGTCGATGCAGGCGTCGGGCCCGCGGCCGGCGGTCATC
>JAGQPV010000846.1 GCA_020426545.1 Planctomycetaceae bacterium | reverse complement strand
TCAACATGAGGCCGATGGATCGGTTTCGAATTGATCGGCAGTCACTGCAGGTCGGCGGTTCAGGGAGGAAAACTTTGTCAGCGCAGCGGCGCATTTTACAACGGCCTGCATCACGCAGCCGGAATGGCAGCGGCCCCGCCCGCAGCACCACTGGCACCGCAGTTCGGAGAATTGCGGTACCTCTGTGTATCCGAACAGGGCAATGAGATGAGTAATTCCCTCAATATTGAGCTGACACGTGACCAGCGGGATCTCCTCCTGCGGGGTCTGCAGCACGTTCGCAGTTCGGTGCTTCTCGAAATGAGAAAGCCGAGCCCGGAAGTGGTGGCGGATCGCGGTTCTCAGCTGGACAGCATCGAGTCGCTGGTGTCTCACCTGGAAGACGCCAATCCGGCCAGTGCCACCGCGCACGCTTCCTGAATTCCACCAGGCAGGTGGAGTCTGCCGGCCAGCTGCGGGAAACAGCAGGCTGGTCGGGCGGAAGTGAGTAAACCGGTCGGTCAGGCAGTTATGGTGAAAGAACGGCGGCCTCCGGCTGTGCCCGGCAGGCCGCACTGTTTCTATTTGTCGGTCAGGCTGCTCCGCGTCCGATATTTCGACAACCGCGATTCTGGCCGGTGTCTCGGCTGACAGCCGTCTCCTGTGGTGCGACGCCTCATGCAGCCACATGATATTCCGACGAGCCCGTCCTCGCTGACGCCTGCCGACTATACCTTCACCATTCCCGGGCATATTCGTTTTGGCTGGGGATGTCGCAGCGGCCTGGGCGAGGTGGCTGCGCGACTTGGCCGACGGGCGATTCTGGTCAGCGGGGGCAGTTCTCTGGCCAGTTCCGGCCGGCTGGCTGAGCTGGCTGATATTCTTCGCACGGCTGGTCTCGGAGTCGAGACTGTGGGAAGTGCGGGGCGCGAACCCGATATTGCCGCAGTTGATCAGCTGGTGGAGACGTTTCGGCAGCTGTCCGCCGGCCCGGGCGATGTGATTGTCGCGGCCGGGGGCGGAGCCACACTCGATCTGGCCAAAGCCGCCGCGGGTGTGTGTCCGCAGCCGGACGCCCGGACGGTGCGGGATTTTCTTGAAGGCATCGGTTCCGGCAGGCAGCTGACAGAACCGGCAATGCCACTGATTGCCATCCCCACGACGGCCGGAACGGGCAGCGAAGCCACTCGAAATGCCGTGGTCGCGTCCCACGATCCTCCCGTGAAGAAGAGCATTCGGTCGGAGTCGATGATTCCGCGGGTGGCCCTTGTCGATCCGGAGCTGACGGTCACTTTGCCTCCGGGACCGACAGCCGCTTCCGGCCTCGACGCACTGACTCAACTGATTGAGAGCTATCTGTCCTCCCGTCGCCAGCCGTTGCCTTCCGCCCTGTGTCTGCAGGGTATTCCTCTGGCCGTGCGGGCACTGCCCGCGGTGATGCGGAACCCGGGGGACCAGGAAGCTCGAACACACATGGCTCATGCGGCCCTGCTGTCGGGCATGGCGCTGGGCAATTCCGGACTGGGGCTGGCACATGGTGTGGCCGCCGCACTGGGCGCGGTGGGCCATGTTTCCCACGGCCTGGCCTGTGCGGTCATGCTGCCAGCCGCGTTGCGGTTCAACCGGCCTTCGTGCGAAGCGGAACTGGCCCGGCTGGAACTGTGCTGCCGGGCGGAAGTCGATCAGTGCGCGTCCCCCGGGTTCAGCGGGAGCAGCAGTCGTCCGCTCGACGAGGAAGGGCGGAGTTCGGAAGCGGGAACAGCCGATCTGGCGGATGCCTTCCTGCAGAGGATTGAGAAACTGTGCCGGCTGCTGAAGATTCCGCTTTCGCTCAGCGAACTGGGGGTCGACTCCGGGCAGCTGGAGGACCTGGTTGATGGTTCGCAGGGGAACAGCCTCCGCGGGAACCCCGTGCCGGTCAGTCGGGAGCAGCTGGCCGAAGTTCTGGAGAGCATGCTGTGATTGTAACGGCAGGGCTTTCGCCGGCATGGCAGCAGATTCTGGTCTTCGATCAGCTGATTTCCGGCGAAGTGAACCGGGCGGCCCGCAGCATGGCCTGTGCTTCCGGGAAAGTACTCAACGTGGCTCGTGCGCTGCACACCCTCGGGGCCAGCTGTCACTGCGTTTCGCCCGCGGGGGGGAACACCGGGCGGGCTCTGCGGGACGATTTTTGGCATGCCGGCATTCCAGCCACCTGGATTGAAACGCAG
>JAGQPV010000845.1:1561-2189 GCA_020426545.1 Planctomycetaceae bacterium | reverse complement strand
GCCTTTGGAACAACGATCCGTCCTACTGCCGTTCGTCGGGTCGCAACGCCGTCGACACGGCGTCCCGTACTATCTACATCGGTATTCGTGTGGTGCTGGAAACAGAAGCCGTGAAGGAGGCATTGAAGCAGCAGAAACCGCCTGCACCCGACATCAACAGTAGCTGGCACGGCTGGCCCGCCGATGCTCCACCACCAGCGATTGCCCCGTTCAATGCAGCTCAGGCGCAGACCCATCAGGACGCCTGGGCGAAGTATCTCGGTGTGCCAGTCGAATACGGGAACAGCATCGGCATGAAGTTCCGCCTGATCCCGCCCGGCGAATTCCTGATGGGCAGCGCGCCGGAGGAAATTGAAGCGATGCTGAAACGGTCAGGCGAACAGGATGGCCGGCGAAGTCAGATCGAAAGCGAAGCCCCGCAGCACAAAGTGATTCTCACACAACCGGTCTACCTCGGTGCTACGGAAGTCACGCAGGCCCAGTACGAACAGGTGATGGGGAACAACCCTTCCTACTTCTCAGCCGGCGGGAAAGGCAGCGAAGTGGTTTCTGAACTGGACACCGCCAGTCATCCGGTGGAAGCGGTACTCTGGAGCGATGCTGCCATGTTCTGCGCGAAGCTCAGCCA
>JAGQPV010000845.1:0-1550 GCA_020426545.1 Planctomycetaceae bacterium | reverse complement strand
GAGCAGCGGAAACCGTTCTACTTCCCGACGGGATTCACAGTGACGCCCCTGAAAGGAACCGGCTACCGATTACCGACAGAGGCGGAATGGGAATACGCCAGCCGGGGCGGTACCACCACCAGGTACTGGAGTGGCGACAATGAAAATGACCTGCTGCGGGTGGGCTGGTACGCCGGTAACTCCGGCACAAGAACCCACCCCGTGGCAGAACTCCAGGCCAACCCGTTCGGCCTGTTCGACGTCCACGGCAACGTTGCGGAGTGGGTGCAGGACAGCTGGGATCCGGCGATGTATGAAGCCTTCAACAGGCAGGCCGCCGTTGATCCATATAAACCATTTTCTGATGACAATTTCAGGGTGATCCGCGGCGGAAGCTGGCAGGACAACGGGTCCATCACGCGGATGGCGAATCGTCTCCCCAACAGCTTTGTTTATAGCGCCCACCGGATCGGTTTTCGCGTCGTGCTGATGGTGGACAGTCCTCGTCTCGATGGCTCGAAACCTGCACGATGAAGATCGGGCAACCGGAGTGTTGTCGCGCCGACGATGGGTCTTAAACGACTGGAGCTGATGCAGCGAGTGCCGCACGACTTCAGCCGCAGCAGCTTAGCCGTTCTGCACCGACGACGTATACCACCGCCAGGTATCCTTCAGTCCGTCAATCAGTTCGATCCGGTGTCGCCAGCCGGTGGAGTGCAGCCGGCCGACATCCAGCCGCTTCTGCGGCGTGCCGTCCGGCCGGGACTGGTCGTAAATGAAGCGGCCTTTGAAGCCGGCAACTTCCGCGATCAGTTCGGCCAGTCTGGCAATCGTAACGTCACTGCCGGTGCCGATGTTGACCGGCTCCTCCGCCGACCAGTGACCGAGCAGGTGGACCAGGGCATCGGCACAGTCATCGACGTGCAGGAATTCGCGGCGAACCTGCCCCGAACCCCAGATTTCTATTTCCGCTGCCCCCGAAGTCACTGCTTCGTACGTCTTGCGGATCAGAGCGGGAACCACATGGGACGACTGCAGATCGAACCTGTCACCGGGTCCGTACAGATTTGTCGGCATCGCCGAGATGCAGTCCATGCCGTACTGACGCCGGCAGGCCTGTGCGAGCTTGAGTGCCGCGATCTTAGCCACCGCGTACCACTCGTTGGTGGATTCGAGTGGACCGCTCAGCAGCATCTCTTCAGCAATCGGCTGTGGTGTCTCCCGGGGGTAGATGCATGATGACCCGAGCACCAGCAGCTTACTGACGTCCGCCCTGCGGCAGGCTTCGATCACATTCGTGGCGATGGCCAGATTATCGTAGATGAACTCTGCCGGCCGCGTGGAATTCGCCAGAATGCCGCCAACGGTGGCTGCCGCCAGCACGACTGCATCAGGCCTGTGGTCGAAGATCCATGCTTCAGTTTCGGCCTGCCGCCGCAGATCGACTTCATGTCGATCGCAGGTGAGTATCCGACAGTCTTCACGGCCAAGCCGGCGTATGACTGCCTGTCCCACGAGACCGGAATGCCCGGCCACCCAGACGGTTCGACCGGACAGATTGAACCGGGGTG
>JAGQPV010000844.1 GCA_020426545.1 Planctomycetaceae bacterium | reverse complement strand
GCAGCAGGCTGAACATGTTGCTGGATTCCTCAACGGAGTCGGCTGCTGAGCGCTCGGGAAACAGGCGGAACCTTCTGCCGGCACTCCTGAGGGTGGAGACGGACGAGATGGTTTGCAGCGACCGGTTTCCCGGGTGAACCAGTGTAACAGAGAATCACAGGCACCGGGTATCAGTCGAGCGGGGATCTTCGGTCAGGGTCCCGCTGTGCAGCTGGCCGGTCATGGCCCGTTCTCTCCACGGACCGGGTGCATCGAAAAACGTCGGATCGAGCACCATGTCCGTCAGCAGCACGCCCGGCTTGTGCAGCGGGAGCTTCCCGGTGATCTGACCATCCGGACGCACGGCGAAACTGCCCCAGCGGCTGGGTCGTGCGGTGCTGTTGTTGGCACTGATCCAGAAATGGTTCTCCGCGGCCCGGCACGACATGGTCGAGGGAACGATTGTTTTCCAGATGTTGTACTGCTGGTCTTCGACGACGGTTCCCCGTGCATTGTGGAACGACTGAAAAATGACTTTCACCCCCGCGGCCGACAGCTCGCGGTACAGCTCCGGGAAGCGGTAGTCGTAGCAGATCAGCACGCCGCAGATGATGCCCCTGACCCGGAAGGTGACCATCCGGTTGCCGGGCGAATAATGCGACAGATCCATCGTGGGCCGCCGTCCATCCAGCCCGGTGCAGAACCGTTTGTCGTACCGGTTGGCAATGCGGCCCCGGCTGTCGATCACATAGATCGAATTGTGCGGCCGGTTTCCTTCGGACAGCTGATGCGTGGAGCCCAGCAACACATGAACCCCGTGCTGCTTCGCGGCCGCCTGGATATCCCGCGTGGCCGACAGAAGTTCGTCCCAGTCGATGGCGGCACAGTCGGGAATATCGACGCCGGCATATCCGGAGAGGGCGCACTCGGGAAAATGGACCACATCGGCCCCGCCCACAGCGGCAGTGTCGATCTGCCGCAGAATATGCCGCCGGTTGCGGCGGATTTCCGCTTCAATGGGAAACTGGCAGGTCGCAACACGGATGGATTTCACGGCAGCTCCCGATCAATCGGCTCCCGAGGGCCGGCTGGTCCCCCGGCTTTCATTTGCTGACCGGCCAGCCGTGCCGGCTGCTCTGACTGCTGCCGCCCGGCCCGGCACCACTGTGCCCCGCAGGCCCGCATCCTGTTAATTCCGCCCCGGCTGATTCCCCGCGTCAGCGGGAACATCGAAGTTCAGTTCGGTACGTTCCGCTTCCGGATCGATGCGGGCGGTTGTCCGATAGTCCTGAAACAGAGGTGGACGGGGTTCGCCTTCTCCGGTGGACGACTGATCGTACCCGGTAATCAGTACGGTGTGTTCTCCCGCCACGGGCGATTTGCTGCCGGCGGAATCCGTATCGTACTTTCCGTCATGAATCATGGTATAGCCGGCCGGGCCACTGTTGCCCTTTTCGGTATCGGGCGCAAAGGTAATCCGGCCGCTGGCGAGAGGCTCACCCCTGAAGGTGACCGTCCCGCTGGCGGCGTACCGTTCCGGGCCGGTGTCTTCACTGCCGCAGCCCGGCAGCAGCAACAGCGCCAGCAGTACGGTGAAGGAAGAGAAACATACCGCGGCAGGGACACCGCTCCTGGACATCATCGGTTGAACCCTCTCAGACAATAAAACGTTGATGACTGGTGCGGCCAGCTGGTTTCAGCCGCTGCGGAACCCTGGCACTCGGGATTACCGGCCCCGAATTGCAGAGCCCTGCTTCTGGGGCGGTCCCCGTGGAACAGACGGTAACCTGCAGCCTAAAACTCACCCACCACGCGGTTGTCGGCCCGGTCTCCGAGGTCGCCGTAGGTGGCAAGATTGATGTTCTCGCTGACGAACCGCACGGCCCCGTCGCACATCAGAAAGTGAGCGCCGCCTTCATGCATACTGCCGAAGCCGTCGCTGTCGTTGACGTAGGTCGGTGTGCTGCGGTTCAGCGGACGCGAGGGATCGGTCGTACGGGCCAGCAGATCGTCGGTCTTGTGGATATGACAGGCGGCCCACAGTCCGCCGGTCTCATAAGGGCCATCGGTTTCTGTAAACTGCTGGTCGCTGACTTCTCCGATAGCAAAGGTATTGCTGCTGCCATCGGTGATATCGCTGATACTGGTGCTGGAATTCGTGTAGAACACGCCCGGGCTGGGCAGCATCGAGGAAGCCTGTCCGCCGGCGCTCTGGT
>JAGQPV010000843.1 GCA_020426545.1 Planctomycetaceae bacterium | reverse complement strand
TGGCCTTCCACATTCAGCGGTTCGGCCTGCTGCTGGAAGACAGCCAGGTGAAGGAAGTCCGCACGGTGTGGGAACAGACAGACCAGCCTTCCCTCGCCACGGCCCTGGCGTCGGTCATTGGTTCGCTGAAGCCAAACGCCGCCCTGATCGACGGACGAATTCAGAAGTTTCCCGAGCCCGCCCTGCCGGCCCGCGTCGTTCCGCCCGCTCCGTGAAAGCTGGCCACCGACAGCTGGCAACCGGCAGCTGAGAATGAGCAGCTGAGAGCAGAGATCCCGAGGAAACTGCAGTCAGGCGGGACGGACTCCGTCCGGGCGGATGCCGCTGCGTGAATCAGGTCCGCAGAACTGCGGCCCACGCCGCTCCGGGCATCAGCTGTCCAGTCATCCTTCTGCTTCAGGCCGGTGCTGTCTGCCCGGCCGCCGGTCGACCGTGCCTGTCAGGCCCCGTTCACCGGGCCCTGCTCACCACACCTCTTCTATACATCTTCTATCGGCTGGGATCACCCTCACTGACATGGGAACGGACAGCCACAGACTGGCTGACCGTTGTCGGCGGTCCCGCTGGCCTGCCTGACCGTCCAGTCCGATGGCGTGGCCTGTTCCGCTGGCCGAATCCCTGCCGCTGCGCAGCTGCCGGACCGGCGGAATGCCGGAATGTCGCGTAAAACCGGCGCAGTTTCTCTGCTGTCGCCAGCCCCCTGCAAAACAGATTCTTTGTGCCGCAGGGGCAACAGGTGCTTGCCTTGCCGGAGGGATCTTCCGTATCCTGAATATGTTAGCTGCCTGCTGGATTCTCCGGCTGGTGGTTTCTGCCCTTCATTCCGGCCAGAAAAATGCTTCGCCGGGGCAGGGGAGAACAACCGGCTCGCAAGTCTCCTCACGACGTCGAGTGTGTTCCAGCCGGTGTCATTGCCACCGTATCCAGGTCGTTTCTGCTTTCTGCTTCTCCAACCGCATCCTGTCGCTGGCAGGCAGCCCGCCTTCCTGAACAGTGACTGATGCTGCCGCTCTCCAGGTGCAGGCTGTTCCGCCCGCCGGTGGTTCCGCATGGCACCAGCGAATCTGACTTTGTGAACGCACACCCTGACCTGGGGTTCGTCACCCTGAAACGGGTCCAGCAGGATAAGTCCGACGGCAACCCATCTACATCTATCCCGACCGGGCACGAGGGAGCCGCGCATGTCTGGTGTCTTTCTGTCTTCGCTTCGCACCCGCCGCTGGCGCTTCAGCCCGGCTGGCCTGCTGGCCCTGCTGCTGCTGCTCGGTTCGGCCGCTGCCCCCGTCTCGGGTGCGGAACCCGCGGCTGACAGCCCGCAGCTGCCGGCTTCGCTGCAGAAAGCGGTCCCCGACAGTCTGGCCGACCTGCGGGAAATCGAGCAGACCGTTCGCGGCATCATCGACCAGATTCGTCGCGCCACCGTCGGTGTGCGTCTCGGTTCGGCCCATGGCAGCGGTGTCATCATCGGCGATGAAGGCTACGTGCTGACAGCCGCCCACGTGATCGGCCAGCCCGGGCGGGAGGTCGAACTGCGGCTGAACGATGGACGCCGGCTGAAAGGCCGGTCTCTGGGTGTCGATCGCGAAATCGACGCCGGTCTGATCCAGATTGATGAACCGGCCGGCCTGCCCTCCGTTTCGCTGGGCAGCATGGATGATGTTCGCCTGGGCGACTGGTGCATTGCCGTGGGTCATCCGGGAGGGTTCCGCTCAGACCGGACACCGGTTGTCCGTCTGGGCCGGGTGCTGCTGAAGCGCAACCATGTGATTCAGACCGACTGCACCCTGGTCGGCGGCGATTCCGGCGGACCACTGTTCAATCTGCAGGGTAAGGTCATCGGTATCAACAGCCGGATTGGTCGCTCCACCTCCTGGAACTTTCATGTTCCGGTTTCCGCCTGGAAGGGCGAGGAATGGGATCGGCTGGCAGCCGGAGAAATCATCGAAGAAGAGGACGACGAAAACGGCAAAGAGAATCTGCCGGTGAAAGGTGCCGTGCTGGGCATCGACGGCGAAGACCATGAACTGGGCTGTCGGGTGACGGTCGTGGCCGAAGGGTTCCCGGCGGAAGCAGCCGGCCTGAAGGTGGGCGATGTCATCACCCGGTTGAACGGGGAAAAGTTCGGCGACTTCCAGAAGTTCGCCGCCGCGATTCGCGACCACGAACCGGGAACCCGGGTGCAGCTCACCGTTCAGCGTG
>JAGQPV010000842.1 GCA_020426545.1 Planctomycetaceae bacterium | reverse complement strand
GCACCTGATTGTGGGAGCGGCCCTGGGATTCTCGGCAGGGGTGTTCCTCTGCATTTCGCTGGGCGACCTGCTGCCCGAACTGGAACTGCATTCCCATAACCGGCTGAAGCTGTCGCTGGCTCTGCTGCTGGGAGTCGCTGTCGCCTGGGGAGTCGAGCAGACGCATAATCATCCGCATTCGCAGCGGCCAGGATCCTCCGGAAATGTTCCTGCCAATGGGTTGCCCGGCGGTTTCGAACGGGAGTCTGCCTCACCCTGAGCCAATGTGAGGGCCTTTCGATTCAGACAGCTGGAAGGAAATCGCGATGCTGGAACGCATTCTGGAACCGGAGGTCATGGATACCGCTGAGGAATCCCAGGCCTACGATGAGATGGACCACAGCACCGTCAATCGTCAGTTCACAGAGGACCTGCTGCGGGCCGCCGGAGAGGCCGCTGCCGGTGACAGCCTGCCTGCCCGCCTCACGGTACTCGACGTCGGCACCGGGACCGCTCTGATCCCGATTGAGCTGTGCCGTCAGGCCCCCGCAGTTGTGGTGACCGCGGTCGATGCCTCTGCCGAAATGCTGCGACTTGCCGAGCGGAATATTGCCGCGGCGCACCTCGCGGACCGAATTCAGCCCCTCCGCTGCGATGCCCGCACCATACCGGTGCCCGCTGCCAGGTTCGATCTCGTGATTTCCAACAGCATTATTCACCACCTGGCCGACCCGCTGCCTGTCGTGCGGGAAATGGTGCGGGTGCTGAAGCCCGGAGGGCTGCTGTTTCTGCGGGACCTGCTGCGTCCAGCCAGCCTGACGGAACTCAAGCAGCTGGTGGCCACGTATGCGGGGGAGGAATCGGACCACGCACGGCAGCTGTTCCACGATTCGCTCCACGCCTCTCTGACGTGTGCGGAAGTCGAACAGATTCTGTCCGCCGCCGGCTGCCAGAGTGCGGAAGTCCGCCCGACTTCCGACCGGCACTGGACCGCCAGCTATCGCAGCCCGTCCCGCTGAATACCCTGTGCGGCATTGCTCTACCGGCACTGGCAGGCTGGTCCTGCGGATTATGCCGCCCGCTGCGCGCAGGGAATCCGTGCAGCCTGTGTCAGTGACTCCGGGAGACCGGACGTAACGGTCGTGAACCGCCATGCTGATTGCGCCACTCAGTCCCGTTTGCGCCAGCCACTTGTCTTCCCGCGGCCCCGCAGACAGCCGAACCGGTAGAGTCACACCGCCGCAGAGGCCGATGTATCAGGGGGTTACCAGATACGATGTGATGTTCTGTATCTCAAACTGACCTCCGCGATCTGCCTCAACCCGATGTACGGGTCAGATCGCGGGGCAGGCCAGGCACCGGCAGGCCTGGCGTGAGTTTTCAGAACAGCCCATGTGCTGTAACCCGCGGCAGATGCTGGACTGACAGGAACGGGCCTTCTTCCAGGCGGCTCGTTCGGCGATGGCTGGTCCGCGCCCATTCAGCAGCCCCCGGCAGGGCGATTCTGCTGTTGTTCTGTCTCGCCAGAGTACTTACCTGACAGCCCGCTTTCAGGAGTGACACATGCAGTTCCCCCGGCCGCTGACATTTCCTCTGCTTCGCACAGAGAGCCTGACGTCCGACCGGGAGACCCCGCCTGCGAGTGGAAGACACACCGCCGAGAGCCGAAACAGGAACCGCCGGGGGGCAGCGGGGCAACGGGCGGTCAAACGGCACGCAGCCACGGCCGGCCTGAGGGCAGACAACGCACGGGCCGGGAGATCCGAAGCCGGCGGTGCAGAAGCGGTCACGGTGAAACGACCCGTCACTGCCCGCAGGCAGGTGCTCAGCATGCAGGAAGCCGGTAGACAGGTGCAGTGGCAGGATCAGCTGAGCCGTCAGCAGCAGCAGATCAACCGCCGACTGGATCAGATTCACACGCAGTTGCAGCGGCTGGCAAGGCCAGCGGAACAGTCGGAACAGCCGCAGCTGTCGATCGTGGGGCTGCCCGCGGAGGAATAACGGGCGGTTCGCTCCCGGGCGGTCAGCCAGCACCGGGAGAAACAGAATCCTGGGAGAAGCCTGGGACGGCCCCCCAGGCCGGGGCGCAAACCAGCCAGCCGGCCAGTCTTGCGGTTCAGCACCTGCAGTTCAGCTCTTGTGAGTTGCCTGCGGATCCTGGCTCCTGCTGGCCGCCAGGCTGCCTTCTCCCGGACCGAGATGCCCGGTGAACCGTGACTTTCTGGAGGAA
>JAGQPV010000841.1 GCA_020426545.1 Planctomycetaceae bacterium | reverse complement strand
GGTTATGCGGCTGACTGGCCTGGATTTCTTCTGTAGGCCAGGCTGTGCCTGACGACTCTAACCCTTGCGGTGACAAGTGGTTATTACATCTCTGAAGACACTGCTGGACCAGCCGGCAGTGGCACACGCGGATACCAGGTCTGGCTTGATCTTCCTGCCTGTGCTCGCTTGAGGACAGAACACCTTCCGGCCAGGCGGTGAGACCGCTTCAGACAGGTATCCGCCGCATCACGCGGTGGCCGGTCAGCAGACGGACTGAACAGGCCTGCTGGCGACTGCGACGGCCGGCTGGCAGGGCCGTGCCCGCAGAATCTCTGCTCACCTTCAGGCAGCACAAAGGTGAGGTACGTCAGCCGGGCTTCCGGAGCACAACGGCACCTCCCCGGGGCTCACGTTCTGGCCGTCCGGGCTGCCGCGTCTGACGACCGCCCGTGTCTGGGCAGGTGAGTCGGCAATAGCGACTTCTACCTGCCCTCGACCACCTTCCCTCGCCGGAACCAGGCGGCTGATTACGCCTGGTGGCCGTGTTCCCCGGAGTGAGTATCCGGGAGCGGATGCGCACCGGACTCGGTCAGCACACCGAGGCCCGCCGGCTGACCGGGGGGCACAGTTCCATCGGGATCGGAACGGAATCCTTCCGCGTCGAAGTAGCTGTCCATCGCCAGCCAGAGTGACCGGGCGTGGCGAAACAGCAGGACCGGCAGCAGCAGGCACAGTGCCAGCATCGGCCACAGCAGCGTTTCCCGGGCGACCTCGACTTTGAATCGCAGGACGATGAACAGCACGGTAATCACCAGGGCTGTCAGTGCGTAATTGATGTACGTGGAACCCAGGAAGTACCCGGGAGCCCGTTCGTACTTCAGCTGGCAGCTGGAGCACCGTTCGTACATTTTCGCCAGGCCCTCGTACAGGTGGCCATCGCCGCACCTGGGGCACCGCAGCCGCAATGCACGGCCCAGAATCACTGAGGCTGGAATTCGCCGCTGTCGCATCTCAGCTCCATTTCAGAGGGTCGGTTTCCTGCTGGCTCGGCTGGACCCGCAGCGCGGGAAATGCGGTACCGATCATCGCGGCCAGCTGCTCCACAGCCGGCCTCTCGGTCGCATAATGGCCAGCAAGAATCAGGCCCATCTCGGCATCTCGGGCCGCGAGGGCCGCATGAAACCGGGCTTCGCCGGTCAGCAGAACCTGACAGCCATTTCGTTCGGCATCGGTCAGATATTCGGCGGCGGAACCACAGGCCACCGCCAGCCGACTGACCGGTAATGTTCCATCGCCCACCCACTGGACGACACCGCAGGGCAGCAGCCGCTTGACCTGTTCAACCAGCTCGGCCAGACAGCACGGTTCCGGCAGCAGTCCCTGGCGACCGGAACCCGATGTTCCGGCTGCAGTCACTGCTGCTTCCGCTGCTGCACCGATGGCAGGACGCAGCGGAGCAATCTCCAGCAGGCCGAACATCTCGGCCAGCTGCTGATTGATTCCGCAGGCGGCACTGTCAAATGCGGTATGCGGCGAGTACACCGCAACGCCCGCTTCCAGCAGCTGCAGCAGCAGGCGGCCTTCACTGGTACACGAGGTGATCCGCTGCAGCGGACGGAACATGAGCGGATGATGAGTGACCACCAGCCCTGCACCCAGCTGCACCGCTTCCGCAGCCACGTCTGAGGTCAATGTCAGGCAAGTCAGTATGGACTCGACCGGGCGAGCGGACGAACCCAGCAACAGACCGGTATTGTCCCACTCTTCCGCCAGCACCGGCGGAAAGGACTGGTCCAGCCAGTTCACCACATCCTCCACGGTCACTGGTTCCGGCACCCGCCTGGCCTTTCGATTCGTTCGGTCTGTCACCCTGCCAGCAATATCGCCCACTGCCGGTGCCCTGCCCGCAGGCAGGCGGCAACGACTCTCAACCTCAGTCCAGCAGATCGGCCGGGGGCGCAGTGCGGGGGATTTCTTCCTCTGGAGGTGGTGCGGTTGAGGAGAGCCACCAGCCCCAGACCAGATAATGAAACCCGCAGACGAGGACAAATCCACCTCCGACCAGCACCAGCCCCAGAGCCTGCGGCATCACCAGCGCCACCAGGGCCAGCAGCCCCACGCCGCAGAACAGCAGAAATCCCAATGCCAGCAGAGTGGCGGCGTTGCGATCGGACGTCGACCTGCGCTGCGGCATCTGAACCATCCTGCCGAAAGTATTCTGTGTGTTC
>JAGQPV010000840.1 GCA_020426545.1 Planctomycetaceae bacterium | reverse complement strand
CGGCTGCCTGCACGGCCGCATTCACAAACGGGGTGTAGCTTCGCTGTCCTGCCGGGTACTGGAAAATCTGTTCGCTGGCATCCGGCAGTCTGCGGCTGGCATAAATCAGCGGCTGATCTTCAAAGGAAGACAGTTCCAGCCACCCGTGTGATCCCCAGATCCTCATATGCGAATGATAACGGCGAATGTGGAACTTGTAGTGCCGGTCGAGATAAAAGCCTGAGGTCAGCGTACCGAAAATGCCTCCGTCGAACTCCAGGGCCATGGCGGCCGAGTCTTCCACCGTGATCGGCTGGCCGCCCACGTTTTCGGTGAAACCGGCCACCCGCCGGATCTTCAGGCCGGTAATGTACTGAGCCGTATCGATCCAGTGGATACCCAGCCAGGCCAGGTGACCGCCGCCCGACCGTTCACGGTCGCAGCGCCACGACTGCTGGTAATCGTCCCGGGTCAGTCGCGACTGATCGGCGACGAGGTGCATTTCAATGCCGTACAGCCGGCCCAGAATCTGCTTCTGCAGCAGACGCCTGGCCTCCTGGATCGGGGCGTGCGGCCGGTTCGCCAGAGCCAGCGCGAGGTTCAGGTGCCGCATCTCGGCCAGCTGTGTCAGTGGCTCAAAGTCTTCCGCCCGAGTGCAGGCGGGTTTCTCAGTCAGCACATGGCTGCCGGCTTCGAGGCAGCGGCGAATCTCAGCGGGAGCACGAACAGATTCCATGCTGACGACCGCGAACCGGGGCTTCTGCCGGGCCAGCATTTCCTGTGAACTGCGGAAGAAGCCCGTCAGCTTCTGTTTCAGAATCTTGCCGGCCAGTGCTTCCGATTCCCCGCTGTCATCGGCCACGGCGACCGTACCCGCTGCGGGAGAATCGGCCAGGGCCTGGAAAAACTCACCCAGGTGGGCACCCTTCGCCTGGGTGATGACGCCAGTGGCAATTGGCTTGACCGCAGGCTGTTCGGCAGGCATGGGACTCTCCCCTCAACAGCAGGTGATCTCACGGCAGCCGCAGGTGCTGCCTACTCCGGCTGCAGGTGCTGTCGCAGCGTTTCCTCGCACCAGGCAGCCACGGGAAACAGCCGGGTTTCTGCTCCCGCGGGACCGATGATCTGCAGGCCCAGCGGCAGCCCTTCCTCCGTCAGACCGCACGGCACGGTTACGGTCGGCAGTCCGGTGAAACTCCACGGAGAATTGAAGCCAGGATCTCCAGTCGTCTCGGGACCAGGGGCTGCGCCCGTGGCCGACGGGCAGATCAGTACATCCACTTCGCAGAAAACCAGGTTTATCGCCGCTGCGGCATCGGCCTGATATTCCTTCGCATCCACATAGGCTGTGGCCTGCAGGCCCAGCCCCTCCTGAATGAACTCCGCCATTCTCGGCTGGTAGTCCTCGGGATGGCGTTCAAACCGTTCACGATGCCAGGCAGCTGCTTCCGCCGCCATGACCGTGCGATGGTGCCGGTGCACGCTGGTCATGGCATCGGGCAGCGGGATATCAACCACGGTCGCATCGGCCGCGCGAAACCACCCGGCCGCCTGCTGTATGGACTGGATCGCTGCTGGCGAAGCCTTGTCATACAGATTCTGCAGGACACCGATGCGCGGCGCGGCCATGTTGCCGGCCTGCATGCCGCCGGAAAGTCTCAGTTCAGGCAGAGTCAGACTGCGGGCGTCGCTGGGGTCCGGTCCGGCCATGACATCCAGCAGGATGGCCAGGTCGTTGACCGTGCGGGCAATCGGTCCCATGTGATCGAGACTGCTGGCGAGCGGAACCACGCCCGCCAGGCTGACACGGCCATAAGACGGTTTGCAGCCGCACACCCCGCAGAATGCCGCAGGCCGCGTGATGGAACCACCCGTCTGCGAGCCAATGGCTGCCAGGCACATGCCGGCCGCCACGGCGGCGGCGGAACCACTCGACGAGCCGCCGGGCGTCTGCTCGCGGTTCCACGGATTCCGGGTCACCGGCGGATCGTAGCAGGCAAACTGCGTGGTGACCGTCTTCCCCAGAATGACTGCTCCGGCAGCCCGCAGCCGGGACACCAGGGGTGCATCGACGGCGGCAATCTGCTCCCGCAGCAGCTGCGAACCGGCAGCTGTTGGCAGGCCAGCCACATCGATAATGTCTTTGATTCCAATGGGGATAGCGTGCAGCGGGCCCCGGATGACTCCGGCGGCGAGATCGCGGTCGAGGGCTTCCGCCGCGGCCATGGCCCGG
>JAGQPV010000839.1 GCA_020426545.1 Planctomycetaceae bacterium | reverse complement strand
TCCGGCTCCCTCGGGTTCCGGCTATCCGGTGATGCCTGCTCCGGGCAGTCCTGTTCCATCCACATTGCCTTCCGACCGGACAGACTTCGGGCCGACTGTGCCCGAGCCCGTTGACCCGGCCGACTCCAGTGCGAGAAACAGCGACGGCCACTGGACGGAGATTTCCCGTCCCGGAAGCGGTTCCGTCCCGGCCACCAGCACCGGGCTGAGCCGCCAGCAGAATTACGATGGAGTAGCAGATTCTCCCTCGGGTTCGCAGCTGGATGACACGACCGACCGCACACCTAACCCGGCAGCCCGCGGCAAGTTTGTCCGGGCACCCTCGGCCGCCACGGTCTGGCAGACCCGTCCCGCAGTCCGGCGGAACTCCGGCAGAAACGGCCGCTGAGCAGGCCCGCGGAAACAGATACATCAAATCAGTGTGGATCAACGTCAACGTTGGGACGCGACGTTGCAGAGCGACCGGTCTTAACCATCCGCTGAATACCAACTGGCCAGACTGTTCCGGAAGACGCATTCCGGGATCGTCAGCAGCCGGAAGGCTCAGCGGGAGGTCGAGGCCGGTCGCTCTCTTTTTTGATCGCCCTGAACTTCCGGAAACCAGTGCATCCGGCAGTCAGCCACGGGCCGCACGGGGGAACTGGCCGGGTGACGTCGCTGGCAGGCTTGCTGCCGGCTGGTCGGGTGGACATGATAGCGGCTTCAGGCGGTGCTGCTCGTCCTGCCGATCGACTCTCTCTGCTGCCCCGGAAGGTGACTGCTCGTGAGCGAGGCTGCAATTTCGGGGGTGCGGGATCTGGCGGCTGCAGGTCCTGTGGAACGTTCCCGCGCCTGGCGGCGAATGCTGCTGGTCATTCTGCTGCTGGCCACCTTTCTGAACTATGCCTGCCGGTTTGCCTTCACGCAGAACGCCGTGCGAATTCAGACATCGTACGGCATTGGCGAAGAGGCCTACGGCGACCTGGCCGGCCGGTTCGGGCTGGGGTTTGCCTGCGGCGGCCTGCTGTTCGGTTTCCTCGCCGACAAAGTCAGCGTGCGGATTCTGTACCCGATTGTCGTACTGGTGTGGTCGCTGGCCGGCCTGTCCTCCGGCCTGGTGACTTCACTGGCCGGGCTGGGCGCCAGCCGGTTTATTCTTGGGCTGTTTGAAGCCGGGCACTGGCCCTGCGCCATGCGGACCACGCAGCGAACCTTCCTGCCCGAAGACCGCACCTGGGCCAACAGCGTTCTGCAGAGCGGGGCTTCGCTGGGTGCGTGGGCCACTCCACTGCTGGTGGTGTGGCTGCTCAACCGGGATCCCGATTCCTGGCAGCTGGCCTTTCTGATCACTGGTGGCCTGGGCCTGCCGTGGGTCATCTGGTGGTTTCTGACGGTCTCGGAAGCCGACGTGCAGCGTCCCGTGATTCAGACCGACGAAACCGGCCGCGGCGAAACCCGCGAAATGGTGGAGATCCCGTTCTACCAGGTCTTCCTCACCCGCCGCTGGTACCTGCTGCTGGCCGTGGTGATCTGCATCAATACCCTGTGGCACTACGTGCGGGTGTGGATGCCCGTGATGCTGGAGAAAGACCTGGGCTATACGCCCGTGTTCGTGGGGTATTTCACTTCGGTCTATTACCTGGCTACCTTTGCCGGTGCCCTCGCCTCCGGCTGGCTGACCGGTCGCATGGCCCGCTGGACGGGCAATGTGCACCGGGGCCGGCTGCTCACCTTCCTGCTGTTCGCTCTGCTGTCTTCGCTGTCGATTCCCGCGGCCTTCCTGCCGGCGGGCTGGCCACTGCTGGGCTGCCTGCTGCTGGTGGCCTTCGGGTCGCTGGGCCTGTTCCCGATTTACTATTCGCTGAACCAGGAAATCTCCGCGAAGAACCAGGGCAAAGTTGGCGGCACCCTGGGTTTCTCGACCTGGATTCTGCTGTCGATCATGCATCCGCAGATTGGCGGCCTGGTGGAGCAGGATCCCGCGATTCGTCCGTGGCTGTTCGCCGCCACCGGCCTCGGGCCGATTATCGCTTTCGCCGTGATTGCTCTGTTCTGGGGCCGCCGTCCGGGCGAGGACAATCCGCAGCCGGCCACCGCGTAGATCCACGAGCGCCAGCCTGGACTGAGCAATGTGTCGAGGGTGGTCTATCCGATTTCTGTTTCCACGCTGCGACGGAATTGCCTGCCCTGTCCTGTAGGTCAGGCTGTGCCTGACGTCTTTCCCGATACAGAAATC
>JAGQPV010000083.1 GCA_020426545.1 Planctomycetaceae bacterium | reverse complement strand
TAACCCTTGCGGTCGTCCTGAGACAGTGGTTCCTCCAGCCAGCCGATGCCCAGCGGAGCGAACAGTTCGGCCCGTTTTCTGGCGGTCGGCAGGTCCCACGCATGCCCGGCATCCACCATCAGGTCCCGGTCCGGGCCAATGGCTTCCCGGGCTGCGGTGATCAGCTCGACGTCGTACTGCGGATCCTTCCCCAGTGGGCCCCAGCCGAACTTGAACGCGGTCAGTCCCAGCTGCAGCCCGTCGCGGGCCAGCTGTGCCGTCTCCTCGGGAGTATCGCCGAACAGCAGGCTGGAATACGCCCGAATGCTCTCCCGATGCCGCCCGCCCAGCAGTTCGCACACGGGCCGGCCTTCGGCCTTGCCTTTCAGATCCCACAGGGCAATGTCAGCCCCGCTGATCGCGTGAATCGCCGCGCCCCGCCGTCCGTAGCGGTTTGTCTGGTAGTACATCTTCTCCCACAGCCGCTCGGGATCGGTGGGATCCTCCCCCAGCAGGATGGAGGTCAGTCCGTGCCGCCGCTGGGCGGAACGGGGCGCATCGAAACAGGCTTTGCACACGTACGACTGACTGGTGACTTCGCCAATACCGGTGAGTCCGTCATCCGTATGAATCTTCACCACCAGCACGTCCAGCGTGCCGTCCGGCAGGTCTTCCACGACGGGCAGACGCAGGTGAATCGGTTCAACGGCGGTAATTTTCATGGCAGCTTTCCGTAGTCTGATCTGGCATTGAGGAGGCAGACAGCAGAACCGCAGGCTGCCGCGAATCTCTTCAGCTGGAGCTGCGGGCCCGGGGATTCACCACCCGGTGGAAATGCAGTTCCACGTCGCCGTCGATCACCCGCCGCACGCCTTCCAGCAGGCAGGTCGGTTCGTGCGATCGTTCCCCCTGCCGTTTAATGTCTTCGAGCGAAGTACCCGGCAGGACGGTGAACGTACTCTGATGGATGGTCTGGTCGCCCGCATCCAGCTCCGGGACGATAAAATGCACCGTGGCACCATAGGTCAGCATCCGCCGGGCATAAGCGTCCTCATAAGGACGGAAGCCGGGAAATGGTGGCAAGAGTCCATGATGCAGATTAATAATTCGCCCGCCGGCATACTTCCAGCACAGCGAGGCCGGCAGCACCCGCATGTAACGGGCGAGGATGATGTAATCCACCTCGTGCCGGTCGAACAGTTCCAGCATCCGTTCGTTGTCGGGCACGCCGCGTTCATCGCCCGTCAGTTCCCAGTGAACATCATGCTGCTCGGCCAGTTTGCGGCAGGCGGGCCGGTTGCCCGTCATCAGCGCGGGCACGGCGTTCAAGGTTCCTTCCGCAATCGCATCCAGCAGGATTTTTGCCGGCTCCGGTCGCCAGGTGGTGCAGATGGCAATTCGCGGCAGACGTCCCTCCTGCGGGCGGACCCACACCCGAACCGACAGGTCTTTCATCCGGCCGATTTCGGCCATCCGTTCCCGCAGCGCGTCCAGCGAGTCGGCGGTCTCCGGCCATTCCGCCCGCAGCAGCATGGCAAACAGCCGCTCGGCGTCGTGATCGTACATCTGAATTTCGTGGATATTGGCCCCGGCACCCGTCAGATGATGAATGATCGGGTCCGCCAGCCCGGTGCTGTCGGGCCCGACAGCCGTAATGGTCACCTGCATGACGTGGTTCTCCGCATGGTTCGCCGCCTGGGTTCGAGTGGACTGTCAGGGACTTGCTGCCAGCTCTGTCGTCTGCTTCGTCTCTCTTCCGGGAAGAGGTTTGAGGGAAAGGGCCGAACGCTCAATCTGCGGGAAAAATCGGGCGGAAAGGGATCTGATGATCCTGGCGATTTCTGCATCGGGAGAGTAGGGCCGGCTGTGCCGGCCATCTTCTAACAAATAATGCCAATGCAGGTGGTATCAGTCGATCAGGCCATTGCCTGCCAGGTCCTGGCGGCGGAATATCTCTTCCCGCTCGAACGGCCGGCACAGCCGGCCCTGCGAGGATTGGGCATCAAATTCTGTAACGTCGCTGCAGCAAAAGCTGGGTACACCACCTTGAACTCGTTGCTCAGTCCAGGAAAGGGCTGAACGCTCACTGCTGGTCCGGGCAGGGACTCCACGGGCTGTTCACTGAAGGCCCGACCTCCATCTCTTTCTTCGACGCGAGGGGTGTAAGGCGAACCCCCGCCCGTTATCACTCAGGTTGTATATTCCGAATTCAGCCGGACATACTCTTCCGTCAGGTCGCTGGTCCAGAAGCGGACTCCCTCTGTACCCCGGCTGCATTCCAGCTCAATCAGCACATCCCGCTGGCTGCGAATGGAATTCGAGACGGCTGTCTCGTCGAATTCAACCGGTCGGCCCCGTTCATAAATCAGCGTGCGGTTGATCTTCAGCGACAGGTCTTCTTCCACCAGCTCCACACCGGCATAGCCCGCTGCGGAAATAATTCGTCCCCAGTTCGGGTCCGCGCCGGTGATCGCTGTCTTGACCAGTGCCCCTTCGGCAATCGTGCGGGCAATCTGGTGAGCTTCTCCGCGGGTGGGCAGGCCGGTCACATCAATCGTGATGATGTGCGTCGCCCCTTCCGCGTCTTCGATAATCTTCCGGGCCAGCTCCGCGGTCACTTCGTTGATCGCCTGCTGGAGTTCGCTCCGCTGGTCCTCAGACAACGGCCCGGACATCGCCTGGCCACTGGCCAGCAGAATGACGGAGTCGCTGGTGCTGGTGTGCCCTTCCACGGCGATGCAGTGAAAACTCTGATCGACGGCCGTCCGCAGCATGGCGTCCGCCTCCGCGGCTGTCAGCCGGGCATCCGTCATGACGACCGACAGCATGGTGGCCATATTCGGGCCGATCATCGCTGCCCCTTTCGCCACCCCGGTGACGGTCAGATCCTGCCCGCCAGCGGAAACCGTGCGGCTGCTCAGTTTTGGCACCGTATCCGTGGTCATCATCCCCCGCGCCGCCTGCTCCAGGTGCTCGGGAGAGTTTCCCAGAGCAGCGGAAACCCGTGGCAGACCCTCCGCCAGTTTTTCCTTCGGCAGATAATGGCCGATGACGCCCGTCGAGCAGACCAGCACATCTTCCGCCGCGCACCCCAGAGATTCCGCGACGGTGGCGGTCATCCAGCGGGCATCGTCCAGGCCGCGTTCCGCCGTGCAGGCATTGGCATTGCCCGAATTGATAATGACGGCCCGGGCGGTTGTCCGCGGCACGCGTTCCCGCGAGATATGCACGGGAGCACCACAGACGCGGTTCGTCGTGAAGACTCCAGCGGCGGTACACGGGCCACTGGCGGCAAACAGGGCCAGGTCCAGCTTCTGCGGGTCACTCTTGATGCCGCAGGCGGCGCCGGCAGTCTGAAAACCCAGCGGCAGTTTCGGGGGAGTCGCCATCAGGCAGATTTCCTGTAGGTGCTGTCAGTCGATGGTCAGCTGGATCACCACTGCCGGCCGGCCCGCTGTCTGTCAGCCGGCCGGTTGAGCCCGCTGCTCCCCTCATTGCGAACGGGCAGGCGGTTCACAGTCAGCAGCTGTGAACAGCTGCGGCTGAGAGAACGGGATCAGCAGTCAGACGAAAAATATCAGCGGCCCCGTCGAATACAGAACAGGTCGGGGCCGGGGGATCGGTCAGGCAACAGGGGGAAAGTCAGGCAATCAGAACGGTCAGACAATCAGAGCGGTAGTCTCGGCCAGGCCGTGCATCAGGTTGAAGTTCTGCACCGCGACACCGGCCGCGCCTTTAATCAGGTTGTCGGTGCAGGACAGAACCACCAGCCGGTTGCCCGATTTCCGCACGGTCATATCGCAATAGTTGGTTCCCACGCAGTCTTTGGTGGCCGGCAGATGATCGACGATGCGGACGAACGGTCTGCCCTCGTAGAACGTCCGCATTCTGTCGAGAATCTCGGCTTCGGACAGGTCTTCTGTCAGCCGGGTGTACATCGTGCATAAGATGCCCCGCGTCATCGGCACCAGATGCGGCGTGAAGATCACCTCCACCTGCTGTCCACTGGCGGTCGACAGGACCTGGGCAATCTCGGGTGTATGGCGGTGCGTACCGACCGCATAAGCCGACAGGCTCTCGTTACATTCCGAGAAGATGGTTCCCAGCTTCGCCGCCCGGCCCGCACCGGAAACACCGCTCTTCGCATCGATTACAATATCACCCGGTTCGATCAGCCCCTGACACAGCAGCGGAGCCAGGCCGAGGATCGATGTGCTGGTATAGCAGCCCGGGTTGGCCACGAGATCCGCCCTGGGAATCTGTTCGGCGAACAGTTCCGGCAGGCCGTAGACCGTATCCGCCAGGCGGTCGGCGTCGGTATGGGTATGGCCGTACCATTTTTCGTACACGGCCGCATCGTTCAGACGGTAGTCGGCGGAGAGATCGATCACACGGCAGCCGCCGGACAGCAGGTCGGGCACGGCTTCCATGCTGGCCACATGCGGCAGAGCGCAGAAGACGACGTCGGCCAGATCGGCCACTTCGGTGGCGGAGAGGTTCTGGCATGTCAGACTGCACCGGCCCTGCAGCACCGGGTGAATGCTGTCGATGCGGGGGTGATCGTCCTGGCGGGTGGTCAGCGCCGTCAGCCGGACAGACGGGTGCCGCAGCAGAATCCGGATCAGTTCCAGAGCCGCATAACCTGTCGCACCCAGAATTGCCACGTTGATCATCATTGGTCCGCTTCTTTCATGCGCTTTCCGGCAGCCCGCCCGACAGCCCCGCCGGTGTTGACCCCGGGGAGGCCCCCCCTCGGTATTGCCCGTCATTCTAAACCCGGTGCAGACCGGCACAAGCCAGTCGAATCGCCATCCACTCTGTCAGGCCGGGCCGGCGAACGGGTTCCCGTCCGGACACATCCCGCTGGCTGTGGTTCGCCGGGTTCCGCCCGGTGGAGGGCCCCTGTGCTCCGCCAGATTCTCAGAGGCTGTCGGGCCGCCTCTTCCGGCCACTGTGGACACCATACCTGCTGCGGTCGGTCTGCTCCAGAAGGGGCTGTGCGAACGGTCCGATGCAGCCGATCGGTCAGCCCGGCCTGCCGGGGACGAGGCCGGTTCCCCGTTCCCGGGCCGGTCGATGGTTGTGTGTGCAGGATCCGCCGGGTATCTTCGGCCCCCGTTCGGCCAGCCTGCGCGGAACCTCTTTGAACGATCCACGACAGCCCGGAGAAACCGCATGGAAACAACCAACGGAAGTCTGAACCGTAAACTTCGCATGGCCCTTGTCGGTGGTGGCCAGGGTTCTTTCATCGGGCGGGTGCATGTGACGGCCGCCGTGCTCGACAACCGGGCCAGCCTGGTCGCCGGCGCGCTGTCCTCCAGCCCCGAGCGGGCGAAAGCCTCCGCCCCTTCCTACGATATCCCTGCCGAGCGGGCGTACGGCTCGTGGCAGGAGCTGCTGGAGACAGAAGCTGCCCTTCCGGCGGACGAACGCATCGATTTTGTCAGTGTCGCCACGCCGAACTACACGCATTTCGAAATCGCCCGGGCCGCGCTGCAGGCCGGGTTCAATGTGATCTGCGACAAGCCCATGACCTTCGACCTGGCACAGGCCGAAGAATTGCTGCAGACAGTGGAACAGTCGGATGCGGTCTTCGCCCTGACGCACAACTACACCGGCTATCCGCTGGTGCGGCAGGCCCGCGAGATGATCCTCGGCGGGGAACTGGGTGAAATTCAGGCCATTCGTTCCAACTACATTCAGGGCTGGCTGCGGACCCGCCTCGAAGCCGAAGACCAGAAGCAGGCGGCCTGGCGGACAGATCCCGCCCGGTCCGGCGCAGCGGGGGCCTTCGGCGATATCGCGACCCATGCCTACAACCTCGGTCGCTATATGACGGGCCTGCTGCCCGCCGAGATCTCCTGCAATCTGAAGACCTTTGAGGAAGGCCGCCAGCTGGACGATTACGGCCATGCCGTCATCCGTTACGAAAACGGCGGGCTGGGAACCGTCACCGCCAGCCAGATTTCTCATGGCCGCGAGAACGACCTGTTCATCGAGATCGACGGCACCCTGGGCGCCATCGAATGGCACCAGGAGCAGCCCAACCAGATGCTCGTACGGAAGAATGGCCACCCGCACGCCATTTACACCCGCGATCCGAATGCTCCCTTCATGAATGATTCCGGTCAGGCGGCCTGCCGGCTGCCGTCCGGCCATCCGGAAGCATTCTTTGAAGCCTTCGCCAATGTGTACCGTGCCGCCTACGACGATATGGTGCTGCGTGCCGCAGGCGAGCCGTTTAACCGGAAGGACACGATTTATCCGAACGTGTACGACGGAGTGGATGGCATGAACTTCATTCAGCAGTGCGTCGCCAGCAGTGCCGAGAACGGGGCCTGGCTGCCGCTGAATCACCCGGCTGGCCGCCGGTGATTCTGCCCGGCGGAGCATTCGGTTCTCCGGCAGCCTGGTCGGCGTCCGTGCTGCTTCGGGCAGTGCGGGCTGCCGCCGACCGCTCTGCCTGACGGAATTCCCTCGGTTGATCGGGCCAAAGCGGGTGCCCGGTCAGCCGAGTCAGCCGTTATCATCGGAACACTCACAGCGACTGTTCAACTCAGTCCCCGCGAAGCGGCAATCCAGCCTGCATGCACAACGGGCCATGCGGTCGATAGACAAAGCAGCCACCTGATTTCTTCCGGTGGCCAGATGAAGGGATGCCAGCCCTCCGGCAGACCATTCGTTCGCTTTGTCATAGACCAGCAGGTTTTGTTTATGCACCTGGAACACGAGCGACGATTTCAGTGGATTCATGCGGCGTGCCACGAATTCTCCGAAGCCACGGGCTGGCCGCTGTCTTTCGTGGAAGCTACGGAAGTTCGCCCGACCGGAGCTGCAGATCAGGTCCGCAGCCGGGTGAAGGCCGCCTCGGGACGAAATGGTCACGGGAAAGCCGCCAGTCGCTGGACAGCGGAAGTTGCTGACGGAGTCCGTACGGTGGGCCGGCTGGAACTGCATCCGGCCTCTTCAGCCGCGGAGGTCCTGCAGCCGCAGGATGCCACCCGGCTGGCCGAGCTGCATCGCCGGCTGCTCTGCTCGCAGCTGGCTTCCTCCCGCAAGCTGGGGTCACTCAGCAGAGAGTTGAGCACGCTGGTCGATCTCCAGCGGAATGTGCCGGCGGAACAGCATCCGCTGGGCGCGATGGAACGACTGCTGCGGGCCACGTTTGAGCTGACCGGCTTCCGCAGTGTTGCGTTCATGCTGCTCGATCCGGAACAGAATCAGGTCGCCCTGCGAATCACGCACCGCGTGAGCGCCGCCCGGGTGCCCCACCGTCGTCGCCAGCTGACACATGGAATTCCCGATGCCACGGCGCTGAGCAGTGGCCAGGTAATCGTGCATCGGTCGCACGGTTCGGAGTCAGAGAAGTGGCTGCCGGCACCATTTACCATGGGCCTGTGTCAGCGGGTTCAGTCGGAAGCCGGCCCGGTGGGAACGTTGTGGGCATTCGACCGCCGCGACCGCCAGCCGACGGACCGCGAACTTCACGTTCTGGAATCCATCGCCGCCCAGATGGCACAGCTGCTGGAACGGGTGGTGCTGCTGCGGGAAAGCGCGACTCAGAAGCGTTTGCGGCGGGAGCTGGAAGTGGCTTCGGAGTCGCAGCCGCTGGATATTCTGCGCGAGCTGCCGACCGACCCGGGTTTCGATGCGGCCGGCACCTGTACCAGTCATTACGAAGTCGGCGGTGACCTGTGTGAACTCATCCCGCTGGACAGTCACCGGACGCTGGTGGCCGTGGGCGATGCCTCCGGGGACAGTATTCCCGCCGCACTGGTGATGTCGGGCGTGCGGGGTGCCCTGCGGGCTGCTGTCTATTCCAGCCAGAATGAGGCCACCGACACGGTCGCCCTGATGCACCAGCTGAACGCCGTTCTGTATGCGCTCACGCCGCCGCATCAGTTCATGAGCCTGGTCTGTGGTGTGCTGGATACTTCCCGCAAGACGTTCACCTACAGCAATGCCGGGCATCCGGCACCGCTGCTGTGGCGAAACCGGACGGTGACCGAACTGGAATCGCACGGCCTGCTGCTGGGAGTGCTGGAGGAAACCGAGTACGGCACCTCAACCATCTCTCTGCAGCAGGACGATACGCTGGTTTTCTTCAGCGACGGCATCAGCGAGGCCATGAGCCGCCGCCGCTCGATGTTTCGCTCTCAGGGAATTACCGAAACCCTGAAGAAGGTGGGCAACCGCTCGGCAGCAGAGATTCTGCAGGCCGTGCATCATAACCTGCAGCTGCACATCAATGGCTCCGGCGATGCCGACGATCGGACGCTGCTGATCCTGCGCATCCGCTAGGATTTCGCCATCTGCCGCGATTTCGAGGCACTGTGCCGCCCCGCTGCTTTCACCTTCCGTGATCGTGCGGGGCCGGCTTTCCATGTGACGGAAGTTGCCCCCCGGAACCGGGCACGCGGCGGACGGTCGTCCGGTTCCGCTTCTTTCCTTCCGGCGGCGGCGTCCGCCCGCTTTGCCTCTCTCGCATCCGGGCAGTCGGGCGGGAAGAAATTCCCGCCTGCTGGCTGCCGATCCAACGGCAGTTCGCCTCCGGAAGTGGCCCCCGGCACAGCCGGCCCTCAGTCGCCAGGCTGTTCGCTCTCTGCTATGCTCGCCCCAGAGTGTTCTCTCTCCTGATGGCGGTGGACGACGGTCTGTCTCTCCCGCATTGCCCGCAGCAGAACTGCCGGGAGAGAAACGGCCTGGTCACACCATTCCGCCGCTGGAGAGCCCGCTGTGTCTCATCTGCCCGATCCTCTCGAATCCCGGCAGCCCGACCACGAGATTCTGCCGCTGTTCCTCAAACGCTGGTCGCCCCGGGCGATGACGGGCGAACCGTTGACGGAAGGCGAGCTGAACCAGCTGCTGGAAGCCGCCCGCTGGGCTCCTTCGACTTACAACGAGCAGGAGTGGCGGTTTCTGTATGGCCGCCGCGATACCGACCACTGGCCGGTTTATATGAACCTGCTGATGGAAGCCAACCAGGTCTGGTGTAAAGACGCCGGTGTGCTGGTCGTGATCGCTTCGCATAAGGTCTTTGCCAGGAATGGCAAGCCAAACCCCGTGCATACCTTTGACAGCGGGGCGGCCTTTGAAAACATGGTGCTGCAGGCCGCCGAAATGGGTCTGGTGGCGCATGGCATGGCTGGCTTTGACCGCCAGAAAGCCCGGCGGGATCTGCAGATTCCCGACGACTATGAAGTGGAAGCCATGGTGGCTCTGGGGCGTCCCGGAGATCCGGCCAGCCTGCCGGAAGAACTTCGCGAGCGGGAACACCCCACCGGCCGCAAACCGATTGCGGAAATCTCCTGTGAAGGCCGGTTCTCTCTGTAACGGATCTCTCTGTTCCAGAAGAAATATCGCCCTGATGCAACGAACTGTGCTGGTTCTGGTTCTGCTTGATCCGCGGAGTCTGCTGCTGGATGTTTGAATACGCTGAGAAACTGCTCGATCCCGCCGCGCTGACGGAAGAAGACGCACTGGCTCTGGTGGAACCGGTGGGGTTTGCAGATCCCGCGCGGGCGATTGCCCGGTTGCGTGCCCTGTGCACCAACGATCCCTGCCAGGAACCGCTGGCCGGCTTCCTGCCGATGCTGCTGTACTCGCTGACCGATGCCGCTGCTCCCGATGGCTCGCTGATCAACTTCGAGCGGTACGCGCTGACCGTGCCCGACCGCCGGGAACTGTTTGAATTTCTCAACAGCAATCCGCGGGCTGTGGAAATTCTGGTCAAGCTGTTCGTGGGCAGTCAGTTTCTGACGGGCATCCTGCTGCGGAACCCCGAATACCTTGAAAAGCTGACACACCACAAGCGGCTGGCCGAGGTGAAGAGCGAGACGGAATTCTTCGAGGAAGGGCTGGAGGCGGCAGGTTCCGGCAGCCTGGTCAGCCAGCTCGACGCCCTGCGGCGATATCAGAAATGGGAGCTGCTCCGCATCGGTGCGTGCGATGCGTTCCGGCTGATGGACCTGCGCACGGTGACGTTGCAGCTGTCTCTGCTGGCCGACAGCCTGGTGCAGGTCTGCCTGCAGCTGGTCTCCGCCGATCTGAACATTCAGCCCGATGATTTCGTGGTTCTTGCCTTTGGCAAACTGGGCGGTGAAGAACTGAATTACAGCTCGGATATCGATCTGGTCTTTCTGTCGGAATCCGGTGCCTCGCGTTACTGGCCCCTTGGTCAGAAGCTGATCAAGGCGCTGATGGAGCCGACAGCTGAAGGGTTCCTGTACCGGGTGGACATGCGGCTGCGTCCGTGGGGCCGCTCGGGTGCTCTGGTGAATACAACCGCCGCCCACCTGGACTATCTCCGCAATCACGGAATGCAGTGGGAACGGCAGGCGATGCTGAAAGCCCGTCCGGTGGCGGGCCGGCTGGAGCTGGGCGGACAGTTTCTGGAGGCCGCGGAATCCATCATTCTGCAGGCCTCGCCGGAAGATGTTCGCAGCAACATCCGCGAGATGAAGGAAAAAATCGAAGAGGGGCTGCGGCGTCAGGGCAGAAGCTGGGGCCAGGTGAAATCCGGGCCGGGCTCCATTCGCGATGTCGAATTCGTCGTGCAGGGCCTGCAGATGATCCACGGGCGGGAACAGCCCCGGGTCCGCAGCATCGGCACGCTGGAAGGACTCAACCGCCTGGCAGATTTCAGTTATCTCCCGGCCGACGAATACCGTCACCTGCGGAGCGGATACATCTTCCTCCGCACGATCGAACACGCCCTGCAGCTGATGCACCACAAGCAGACCAGTGTTCTGCCGGATTCGCCCCGGGAACTGGGCTGGCTCGCCCGCCGGCTCGATTTTCCCGATGGCGACCAGTTCGTGGCCCATTACAACCGGCACTGCACGGCCATTCGGCAGATCTTCGAACGGTGCTTCATCGAGCAGCCGGCCGAGGCTGCGGGCTCCGAGAGCGGGGGTTCTCAGCAGCCGGTCGATCATCGCTGGCTGATGGAATCCTCCTATCTCACCACGTTCAGCGAAGAGGAAATTCACCGGCACGCGGAACTGCTTTCCAGCCTGACCGACGAAATGCCCGTGCTGGTCGAAGCGAGCCCGGGCGAAGATGGCCTGTGGCGAATGACAATCGTCGGCTTCGATCATCTGGGCGATCTGTCGCGGGTCTGTGGTCTGCTGTTTGTCTATGGCTTCAATATCGTCGAGGGTTTCGTCTTCACGGAAGGGCAGCAGTCTGCCGAAGGGCGTCCCGATCCGGGCAGTTTCAGTTCGCTGCGTGCCGGCGGCCTGGGTGAGGAAGCCGCCCGCAGCCCGACAGAACATCGGAAGTTCGTCAATGTGTTCCTCGTCCGCCCGCCGCAGTCCGAGCTCATGTCGGAAATCTTCGAGAAATACCAGTCCGATCTGTCGGAGCTGATTCAGCTGGTGCGTAACGGAGAAGAAGGCGAAGCCGCCAGCCACCTTGCCCGTCGGGTTGCCCGGGGACTGCCCGATGCCGCCGACAGCGAAGGTGAAACCGTCCTGCTGCCGGTGGAAGTGGAAGTTGATAATTCACTGTCGGAACGATCCACCGCGCTGCGGATCTATGCGGAAGACACGATTGGTTTTCTGTATGAACTGACGAATGCCCTGGCCGTTGCCGGTTTTCAGATTGATCGCGTCATCGTGCGTTCGCAGGGCAACAGTGTGGCCGATACGCTGTTCGTAACGGACCCTGCCGGAGGCCGGATTACCGACCCGCAGCGGCAGAGCGAACTGCGGGCTGCTGTGGTGCTGATCAAGCATTTCACCCACCTGCTGCCACGGTCGCCGAACCCGGTGTCGGCGCAGCTGCATTTTCGTCAGTTCCTTCAGCAGCTGTTCAGCCAGTCGGGCTGGCTGCAGGAACTTTCATCGCTGGAGCGGCCCGCCGTGCTGCAGGCACTGGCCCGCCTGCTGGGCGTGAGTGATTTCCTGTGGGAAGACTTCCTGCGTCTGCAGCATGAAAATCTGTTCCCGCTGATTCGGGACGTCGAAGCACTGTCGCACCGCGTCACCCGCGAGGAAATGTCCCGCGAAGTCGCTGCGGAACTGGCTGACGCAACAGACGCTGAAGACCGGGCCGAACGGCTGAATGCCTTCAAGGACCGGGCCATGTTCCGGGCCGATATGCGGCACATCATGGGGTATTCGAAGGAATTCGGCAGCTTCTCGGCCGAGCTGACCGACCTGGCCGAAGTCGTGGTGCAGACGGCGCTGGAGATGGTGCTGGAGGAACTCACCGAACGCTATGGCCAGCCGCAGACCGCGAATGGCGATCCCTGTGAAGTCGCCGTCTGTGCTCTCGGCAAATGCGGCGGGAGGGAGCTGGGATTTGCCTCGGATATCGAATTGCTGTTCGTCTATCAGGATACAGGCAGCACCACTGGCCCGCAGGTGATTTCCGCCAACGAGTTCTATCAGAAACTGGTCGAACGGTTCCGGCAGGTGATTCGTGCCCGTCGCGAGGGAATTTTTCAGATCGATCTGCGGTTGCGGCCATTCGGCCGGGCCGGTAGCCTGGCCATTACTCTGGAGACCTTTCGCACTTATTACGCACCCGAAGGGCCAGCCTGGCCCTATGAACGGCAGGCACTGGTCAAGCTTCGTCCGATTGCCGGCAGCGTGGAATTTGGAGAACAGGTTGTTGCGGCCCGAAATCACCTGATCTACGAGCAGATGGCTTTTGACCCGCTGGCCATGCAGGCCATGCGCGAACGTCAGATCAGCCAGCTGGTGACCGGCGGTGTGATTAATGCCAAACTGGGGCCTGGCGGCCTGGTGGATACCGAGTACCTGATTCAGGGACTGCAGCTGCAGCACGGCCGCACCCGGCCGGAACTGCGCAGCACGAATACGCTCGAATCGATGGACCGGCTGGCCGCTGCGGGAATCCTCACGGAAGAAGCACATCAGCGGCTGCGGGAGGCCTGTATCTTCCAGCGGCGGTTGATTGATGCATTGCGAATGGTGCGGGGCAATGCCCTCGACCTGACCGTCCCCCCGGCCGACAGCGACAGCTTTGAATTCCTGGCCCGGCGGCTGGGGTATGGCAGCACCACCGACCAGCTGTCCGCCGATATCGAGCGGCATACGGAATTTGTCCGGGAACTCAATCAGCAGCTGATTCCGCCCAAAGCGCACTGAAATCGCCCGGATTGCGGCCCGCCCGTCGGTATCCGGGGAACAAGCTGCCAGGCGATGCGTCACCGGGTAATGTGTCACCGGGTTGATGCGTTGCCGGGACTGCTGCCGCAGAGCCTTCGGGGGCCTCAATTGGCTGTTCTGATTGACAGGCGAACGGCAGTTCCTGTCTGATGGTATGCTGGCCCGGTTTCTGCCGCCGACTGCGGTGAGGAGCCACCGGCCAGCCTCCTTCGTTCCCGCTCGATGATACAGAACTCCACGCGCTGCGGCTGGCTCCGGCTGCAGCAAGGAGAGACGGTCCATGCCTGTCTGCCTGCCTGGTTTTTCCGGTCGAACTCTGTCTGCCGGAAGTTCCTCTTCGTGGCGGATTTCCCGCCTGCGGACGTGTTTCCGGGTGAGTGCCGGTGCTGCCCTGCTGTTCTTCTGCAGTGGCGCGAATGCCGAGCTGGATGCGGCCGATCCGGTTGATTTCGACCGCGACATCCGGCCGATTCTGGCCGATGCCTGCTATGCCTGCCACGGCCCGGATGCCGCACAGCGAAAGGCTGATTTGCGGCTCGATCAGAAGGACAGCGCGCTGGGAACCGCTGAGGCTCCCGGCCCGATCAGACCGGGACATCCCGCAGAGAGCGAACTGATTGCTCGCATTCTTTCGCCGGATGCCGACCTGCGGATGCCGCCGCCTGCCGCTGTCCGCCAGCTGACGGCTGCCGAGAAGGACCTGCTGCGAAAGTGGATTGCCGCTGGTGCCCCGTGGGAACA
>JAGQPV010000838.1 GCA_020426545.1 Planctomycetaceae bacterium | reverse complement strand
TCGACCTGAAGGACTTCACCAGAGCACTGCTGAATTCGAGGGCCTACCAGCTGTCCTCGGTGGCCACGCCGGATAATAAAACCGACGTACAGAACTTCTCGCATGCTGCCTGGAAAGTTCTGCCGGCGGAAGTCCTGCTGGACAACATCTGCCGGGCGACCGGCGTGCCGGAATCGTTCAACGGCTGGCCCGAGGGCTACCGGGCAGTTCAGGTGTGGGACAACCGCATGCCGTCCTACTTCTTCACCATCTTTGGCCGTCCGGTCCGGGCGACGGTGTGTGAGTGCGAACGCAGCGACGAACCCAGCATCGCCCAGGCCCTGCACCTGCTTAACTCACCGGAAATTTCCGGAAAAATTGGTCACCGGCACGGCCTGGCCAGTCAGCTGGCCGCTTCCGACCGCACTCCGGAAGCCATCATTGAAGAGCTGTATTTCACGGCTCTGTCCCGTCCTCCGCAGGCCGAGGAAACCGCGCTGATGCTCCAGGCCTTCCAGGCCTTCCAGGCTCCTGGCACCGATCGGTTCACAGCCACGCAGGACGTCCTGTGGGCCATTCTGAATTCGCGGGAGTTCGTATTTAACCGCTGAAATCATCCATCCAGGGACGCCTGCCGACGGTCGTCGTTTCGACTGAGGTCCGGTTCGCGGCTGAAACACCGCTCTCCGGTCGTGCATCCTCCGGCAGCCCTTATTCGCTTTCGAACATTATCGTATTTCTCGAAGACAATCGATCACACAGCAGGCCGGCTTCGCTCCGCGGGCTGACGACTGCCGATCAATCAGAGAAAGCCATCAGACATGCTCAAACTGAATCTTGGCTCGAAAGATTTCCGCCGCTGCGATGGAGTTTCCCGCCGGCATGCGCTGCGGCTGGGCAGCTGCAGTCTGCTGGGCAGTCTGACATTGCCCCGCATGCTGGCTGCGGCCACCGGGGCCGAGGCTCCGGCCAAATCCTGCATCTTTCTGTTTCTGGAAGGCGGTCCGCCACATCAGGACATGTGGGATCCCAAGCCGGCAGCTCCGTCGGAAATTCGCGGCCCCTTTTCGCCCATCAGCACGAGCGTGGATGGCACCTTCATCACCGATCAGCTGCCTCTGTCGGCGAAAATCGCCCACAAATACACGATCGTCCGCAGTCACAGTCACCGCGATAACGGCCATTCCACCGGTTATCACTATGTGATGACCGGTCGCCGCGCAAACTTCGCCGATGGCGACAACCCGGTTCCCAATAACGATTACTTCCCCTCGATCGGTTCCGTCGCGGCCCGCGAACTGGGGCCCCGCAGCACGCTTCCGCCGTACATCAATCTGCCCCACCCCATGCAGGGCGGTGGCCCGGGGTTCTACGGGGCGGAATACGCTCCCTTTGTGATCGAGGCCGACCCCACGCAGCCCGACTTTGAAGTGAAAGACCTGCAGCCGCTGTCCGGGATTTCCGCCGAGCGGCGTTCGCTCCGCAAGCGGCTGCTGGGCGGCATCGATCAGTTCGAGCAGAAGGTGGCCCGTGGCCCGGCCGAAGTCATGTCGTCGTACTACGAGAAAGCCGCCAGCCTGATCACCTCGACCGACGCCCGCAAGGCCTTCGACATACAGTCAGAGCCGGAGTCTGTGCGGGACGCTTACGGTCGCACGCAGCTGGGCCAGTGCTCGCTGCTCGCCCGCCGTCTGGTGGAGGCCGGCTGTCGGTTTGTCGGTGTCGATGCACCGGGCTGGGATGTCCATTTCAACTGCTTCCCCAGCCTGCAGACCGATCTGATTCCCTACGCCGACCGGGCCTTCAGCACGCTCGTTAACGATCTGGAAGACCGGGGACTGCTCGATGAAACCCTGGTCGTCATGATGGGAGAAATGGGCCGCACGCCCCGGGTGAACTCCCGCGCCGGTCGCGATCACTGGTCGATGGCTCAGACCATCATTTTCGCGGGAGGCGGAATTCGTCCCGGTCAGGTGATCGGTGCCACCGATCATCAGGCGGCTGCTCCCACGACCGAACCAATCGGGGTGAACGATCTGCTGCATACCATCTGCCGTCAGATGGGCATCAATCCCGACAAGCAGTACCTCGGCCCGCTGGGCCGGCCAATCTCCATCTGCGATGGGGGCAAGGCGATTGAGGGACTGGCCTGAAGTGGCCTCCCGCGTTCCCGGGCACGGAAGGTCTGCACCTGCGAAGCCCCGGAACCAACCGGCAATCATTCATGACTGCAGGC
>JAGQPV010000837.1 GCA_020426545.1 Planctomycetaceae bacterium | reverse complement strand
AAACCCTTCGACGACACCGTTCAGATCGGGAACGTGAGCCAGCACGTTGTTTGCATGAATCACATCGGCCATTTGGCCCTTTGCCGCGAGTTCACCGGCAAGGTCGACTCCGAAGAACTCGCTGATGGTGGGCACACCCCGCTGTTCGACTGCCACCTGCGCGATATTACGGGCCGGTTCGATCCCCAGCACGGGGATCTGCTGCTGCTGATACCACTGGAGCAGGTAGCCGTCGTTGCTGGCGATTTCCACGACGAGACTGTTGCTGTCGAGGTGACGGGCCGGGACAAGCCGTTCGGCGATCGCCCGCGCATGGGCGACCATGGTATCGGAGCAGGATGAGAAATACGCATATTCCCGGAACATGCTTTCCGGCGGCACTGTTTCCGTGATCTGAGCCAGCGAGCAGGACGGGCACCAGACCAGCACCAGCGGCCAGGCTGGTTCCGCCTGATTCAGCTGAGGCTCACGAAGCAGTGAATTGGCCAGCGGCGTTGTACCAAGATTAACAATCTCGTTCAGGCCGACCTGGCTACAGCACCGGCAGGCCAGGGTGTGGAGATCGGCGACTGAGCCAGCAGATAGTTGGAGTACCATTCGATGGTCCTGCGAAGGCCTTCTTCGAGTGAAAACAACGGCTCCCAGCCAAGGTCCGTGCGGGCTTTCTGAGCGCTCAGAAACTGGTGGGGAATTTCGTGACAGGCTTCACCGCGAATTTCCGGCTCAAGTGAAGTGCCCATTAAGCTGGTGAGATGATTGACGATCTCGCAGACGGTCAGTGGCGTTTCCGTGGACAGGTTGAACGCTTCGCCGGCCAGCTCGGGCCGCTGAGCCAGCATTTCCGCCAGAAACATGTATGTTGCGGCACCGTCTTCCACGTAGAAATAGTCTCGGACGAAGGAACCGTCGGACCGGATGACCGGCCGCTGTCCACGCAGCACGGAACGGATCGTGCCGGGGATAATGCGATTCCAGTTGAGATCTCCTCCACCGTAGAAATTGCCGCAGCGGGTAATCACAACCGGCAGCTGATAGGTGGTGGCATAGGTCTGACAGATCAGGTCGCTGCAGGACTTGCTGACATCATAAGGATGCCTGCCGTTCAGCGGCGTGTCTTCGCTGTAAGGCAGTTGAGCAGCCTCGCCATAAGCTTTGTCCGAGGAGGCGACAATAATCTGCTTGACTGTGGGCGAGTGGCGGCACGCCTCAAGCAGCTTCCAGGTGCCGGCAATATTCGCTTCAAATGTGGAACCCGGGTTGCGATTGGCAATGCCGACAATCGTCTGGGCTGCCAGGTGCATCACCGTGTTCACTTCGTATTCGCCAATAGCCCGTTCTAGCGTGGGCTGATCACACAGATCTCCCCGCACGACCGAGACTCTGTTCCACAGGCCGCTGGTGACAATCTGTGAAGCGGGAACCCAGTCCCGAACAAGACAGACCACGTCGGCACCGGCATCCACCAGTCGCTGGACCAGCCAGCCACCCACGAGTCCGGTGGCTCCCGTAACGAAGACGCGGCGGTCCTGCCAGAATTCGTTGGTTTCGCTCATAGTTTCCGTCATACTCTATTTCGGGTGTGCTGCAGACCAGCAGTGTTCCGTGAATGGCGTGCGGGCAGAAGGCACAGCCCGAGTGATTTCGAGCCCATACCGGGGGAACTGCCAGCACCCCCTGACGCAATAAGATGCCACCGGATTCACCACGGGACGTGGCGGGGGCTTATCGGCCGGAGCGATTCATGCGGCGCGGCGTGAATCGATTCGCAGGACTGGCGGGTCATCCCACACCTTCCACGGTGCGTCGCCATCTCGCCAGAGCTTCTCGAGATAGTTTTTCTCGCGAATCGTATCCATGCACTGCCAGAAGTCATGATGTTTGTACGCCATGAGCTGGCCATCACGGGCCAAACGTTCCAGGGGCTCGCATTCCCACTTCGTTTCATCACCGCGTATGAATTCAATCACGTCCGGTTCCAGGACGAAGAAACCACCGTTGATCCAGCCTTCGCTCAATTGGGATTTTTCTGCGAAGCACTGCACTTGATCGCCAGCAAACTCCAGCCGGCCAAAGCGGGCAGGTGGACGAACCGCCGTCACGGTCGCCAGTTTCCCGTGCCGGCGATGAAATTGCAGCAATGCTTTCAGGTCGACGTTGGCGACGCCATCGCCGTAGGTCAGCAAAAAGGTTGAATTGCCAAGCGCGGAGGCAAGGCGTTTCA
>JAGQPV010000836.1 GCA_020426545.1 Planctomycetaceae bacterium | reverse complement strand
AGAATCAGAGGCACCAGTCGCTCCGGCTGTGTTCCCGGTGGCGGTCTTCTGGAATGGGGCCCGGCACCGAACATTCCGCCGCAGACTGGACTGACCCGCCAGGCGGGTTTTCCCTCAACTGGCCAGTGTCCTATTCAGAAAGAGCGAGATCGGATGGGAAATGTCACCGTCTTCTGCTTTCTGGCCAGCTATCTGGTCGCGTTCGCCCTCGAATGGACGCGGCTGGTCCGCCCGATGTCGATTAACCGGATTGTGATGCTGGGCTTCGCCGCCGCCGGCCTGCTGGCCCATTCGCTCTATCTGGTCTATCGCAGCCAGCAGACCAGCATGCCGCCGCTGTTGAATTCCACCCACGACTGGACGCTGGTCCTGGCCTGGCTGGCCGTGTTTGTGTATCTCATTATCTCGTTGGTAGACAGCGACTTACCTCTGGGGCTGTTTCTGCTGCCGCTGGTGCTGATTTTGATTGGCATTGCCTATCTGGTCAGTGATGAGCCAAACGCTCTGCGGCCGGCTACCGGCGAAGCGGTCCGTACGGCGATTCACGGGTGGGCCATGCTGCATGCCACCCTGCTGATGTTCGGCCTGGCCGGGATCTGTCTCGGGCTCGTGCTGAGTCTGATGTATCTGGTGCAGCATTATCGTCTGAAACACAAGCAGAGTCTTAAAGGCGGGCTGACTCTGCCCAGCCTGGCATCGCTGGCCCGCTGGAATCGGCAGGCTGTGATCTGGGCGGTGATTCTGTTTTCCGCCGGGCTGCTGGCAGGTGTCGTGCTGACTTATTTCGCTCGCAACGATTCCCGGCCCCTGAGCTGGTCCGATCCAGTGGTGCTGGTCAATCTCAGCCTGCTGGCGGGACTGTTCCTGTTCCTGACCTGGGTCAGTCGGTTGCGGCAGCCCGCCGGGAGACAGGTGGCCATCATCACGGCGTGTGCCTGCGGCCTGGTGCTGCTGGCCGTATTCGGACTTCAGGTTTTAACCGGCCGGGGCGTACTGGACACTCAGCATGTGAGACTTTCGCCCCAACCGCGGGTGGAACCGGCCTGCTGCCGGAGACTGGGGAAGGGCTCACGGACGGTTGATTCCGATCCTGCTTCCCTGGTGTATTCCCCACCTGTTCTGCTGCCGCTGACCATTGCAACCGGAGGGATCGAACTTCCCTCATGAATGTCCAGGTGATTTACTGCACCCATCAGACGGCCGACCTCGGCCTGCGGGAGCGGCTGGCCTTTTCGGATAAAGAGCAGCTGTGCGAGGCCTATGGTGTGCTGCGCACCGAGTTCCCCGCGTCGGATTTCGTGGTTTTGTCCACCTGTAACCGGGTGGAAGTCTATGCGACGCAGGAAGATCCGGAAAATGCGCTGGCCACCGGTCAGATTGCCGACTTCTTCTCGCGGTTTCACAAACTCCCGTCCGACGCGTTTGTGGGTGGGCTGCTGGAACGCAGCGGCCCGGAGGCGGTGCGGCATCTGTTTGAAGTGGTCTCCAGCCTGGACAGCATGGTGCTGGGGGAACCGCAGATCGTCAGCCAGGTGAAGGAAGCGTACGACGTCTCTCAGCAGAATGAAGCCTGCGGACCGCTGACCTCGGTGCTGTTTCAGCAGGCAATTCGTGTTTCCCGGCGAGTGCGGTCGGAAACGGGGCTGAGCAGCGGGCGGGTTTCCATCGCCAGTGTGGCGGTGGGAGATTTCGGCCGCAGCATCTTCGACAGTTTCCACGACAAGACGGTGCTGGTGATCGGTGCCGGGGAAATGGCCGAAGAAACCCTCCGCTATCTGACGGACGAAGGCGTGAGGGAGATTGTGGTCTGCAACCGCAGCGCCGAACGCGGCGGGCGGCTGGCCGCGGAATTCGGCGGTCATTACGAGCCGCTGGACGACCTCGACCACTGGATGACCAGGGCGGATGTGATCGTCAGCACGACAGGAGCTGCGGTTCCCATTGTCGACGCGGCCCGGTTCCGCAAGGTGCGGGAAGCGGCCGACTGGCGACCGGTATTCATTCTGGATCTCGGGGCGCCGCGGGATTTTGATCCGGCCGTCAACGATCTGGACGACAACGTCTTCCTGTACGACATTGATGATCTGGAAGCGACCTGCGAACGCAACCGGAACCGCCGGGTGAAGGAGATCGAGCTGGCTCGGTCCATCATCTCCGAAGAAACCGAGCGGTTCATGCACGACATTTATCACCGGGCCACCGGGCCGATCATTCGCCGGCTG
>JAGQPV010000835.1 GCA_020426545.1 Planctomycetaceae bacterium | reverse complement strand
ACTGCATTCTGGTGCTGCGCACTGTCCGCGGCGGCTCCAGCACGGTTTTCACGCCGCACATTTCGACCGCCCTGGGAGTCGGGCTGGCCATCTTCAGTCTGGCGGTCTTTATCGGTTTCATTCACCACGTGGCCACCACCCTGCAGGCTCAGACGGTGATCACTTCAGTGACCGACGAACTGAATGAAACAATCGACCGGCTGTATCCACACCCGCCACGAAAACCGAAACCCGAACAACCCGACTCGACCGAGGCTTTCGATTCTTCTGCCACCAGACGTGAGAGCAGTTCCCCGCTGCATGGCTTTGCCGTCGTCCGGACGATCGGCAGCAGGTCAGCCGGTTACCTGCAGGCACTCGATCAGGGCACGCTCCGCTATCTGGCGGAATCGAGCGGCAGTGTGCTGCGGGTGATGGTGCTGCCGGGAGACTTTCTGGGCGTGGGCCAGCCCGTGCTGGAAGTCCTGCGTCCGGCTGAACCCACTCCATTTTCCCCCGACGAGGATTTCGACAGCGAAGCCGCCTCTGCCTTCCTGACGGGCTCCCGGCGGACTCCCCGGCAGGATGTGGGCTGCGGAGTGCTCGAGCTGGTGGAGATGGCGGTCCGCGCACTCTCGCCAGGCATCAATGACCCGTTCACAGCGCAGAGCTGTGTGGACTATCTCAGCGATTCTCTGTGTCGCCTGGCCACCCGTCCGGGTCCATCGACCGAGTACCGCGGCGACGATGGCAATCTGTGTGTCATTACCAGAGAGCTGCCATTCGCCGATGTCCTCGACATTGCCATCCGGCCTATTCGCTTTCATGCGGGGGGCAGCCTGCTGGTCATTGCCGCCCTGCTGCGGGGCCTGCACCGCATTGCCCGGCAGGTGCAGACGGTCTCCACCGCGCGGGCCGTGCTGGAACAGGCCGATGCCGTCGTGGCGACCGCCAGGGACAGTTTCAAGCTGCCCGTCGACGTCCGGACGGCCGAAACCCTGCACGACCACGTGACCAGCCTCGTGCTGGAACGGTTTCCCGCCATCACCGAAGACAGCCTGCAACCACTGGCTGTCGCCGCCGAGTGAAGGTGGGAACGAAACCGGTCCCGGGCTGATCTTTCCCGGAGTCAGTCGCCAGATCAGTACGCCGCAATTCAGCCGCCCAGCTGCTGCCGCAAATCTTCGAACCGGTCTTTCAAATCTTCCACCGACTGCCGGGCCGCATCGAGGTCGCTCCGCAGTTCGCGGTTTTCCTCCCGCAGACGGGCCAGTTCGCCTTCAGCCTTTGTCAGCCGGTCCTCGAACTCCGTCGCAGCGGCGGAACCCGTTCCCGTCCCGGTGACCGCGGGCGGTGCCGGCTGAGCAGCGGCCTGTTGAGTTGCTGCCGGTGCTGCTGCCGGGGCCGACCGGGCAGGGGAAACATCCGCCTCGGTTTCACTGCTGGCGGCGAACGGCTGGCGTTCCTTCGGCAGATAGAACGTGTGATCCACCTCGATGCCGCGACGTTCGAGATCTCCGCTGGCCTCGGCATGCCCCAGTTCAATCAGGCCCTGCAGTTCTTCCCGCAGCTGCCCCAGACTGTCGATGGGCACCATCCGGCTGGCCCGGCTGCGCAGTTCGCCCAGTGACTGCCGGCCGCGCAGCAGCAGTTCCGTGAGGATCGCCAGCTGCGGCTCGGTGAACGTGAAACGATGCCGCAGGAAGTGCCGGTACCGTTCCGTCCGGCCGGACTGCGGGTAAATCACGGTGGTCAGCGACATCTCCCGCAGCTGCTCCAGCACCTCCGCCACATCATCTTCCGAATAATTCACCACGGGGTCGCGGTTACTCTTCTGGTTGCAGCCGGCAATCACGGCCTTCAACGTGAGCGGGTAGTACTCGGGTGTGGTAAACGCCTTCTCGGAGAGCACTCCCAGGACGCGCCGCTGCTGGCGGGTCAGCTCGGTCACGGGCGGCAGATCGGACGAATCGGGCTCTATCATGGCTGGCCTTCTGGCGAAACAGCAGTTGCAGTTGTGTATCAGATTCGGGAATGGATTCCGGCTGGCAGCAGCAGGGTGGCGCCGCTGCCGGCAACTTCAGTCGATAGCCTTCTCAGTCCCCCTCAGGCAGACCGGCTGCCGGGCGGGCGGGGCGGTATATTCGACTGTTCTTCCACTGTTGGCAAACCATTCCGCAGCAGTTGCGCCGCAGCCAGCACTACACCGCGGGTCACCCGGGTGAGAAACGGATAGTTCAGCGTCTCG
>JAGQPV010000834.1 GCA_020426545.1 Planctomycetaceae bacterium | reverse complement strand
TCTCGGCCGGTTTCTCTGCCGGTCGGTTTCTTTGCCAGCCCCACGGTGCGGCCCTATAGCACCTGCTCCATCTGTTTCCAGTCGAGTGACCTGGCCGAACGGTTGCTGCCCGCCAGGCCCGGGTGAGTAACCGGAGTTCGAGCGACGTCGCATCAGGGGGAGCCAGGCTGGGCACTGCCTGTTCGGGTGGAGCCGGCGCAACATTGTGGACGATCGACCGTCTCTTCGATTGCGACAGGAATATAATGCAGCATCAGCACCTTCGCCGTGTCACGCGTCGCTCGGCCCTGCGTGTGGGCGGGCTGGGTCTGTTCGGACTGGCCAGCGGCGCGGTTGTGGAACGCCTGGCGGCTGAGGCCCCGGCCAGCAGCCGCAAGTCGCCCGTGGAAGCGGTGATTCTGCTGGAGCATTATGGAGCGCCGAGTCATATCGACTCGTGGGATCCCAAGCCCGATGCGCCGGCGGAGATTCGCGGTGAGTTCGGCACGATTGAAACGTCGCTGCCCGGTTACCGGGTGACCGACATCATGCCGCGGATGGCCCGGCTGTGCGACCGTTTCTGCATTGTGCGGTCGATGGGGCACAAGATTTTCAATCACAACCCGGGCACGTATCAGGCCCTCACCGGCAGCAACAATGTGCGGGATGTGGTGCAGGTGGCGGCCGGCCCGAAGGACTGGCCCACCTATGGCGCGGTGGTGGCGAAGTACCGCCCGCCCGTGCGGCACGTGCCGGGTTTCGTCTCGCTGCCGCATGTGGCGTACGACCAGGTTTACCGCTGTCCGGGACAGTGGGGCGGGTTGCTGGGCAGCCGGTATGACCCGTTTTTCGTGACGCAGGACCCGAGTCACACCGGGTTCCGTGTGACCGACTTCGACCTGCCGACGGAGCTGAACTTCGACCGTCTGGCCGACCGTCGCCGTCTGCTGGGAGAAATCGACGAGGTGGCCCGCGCGGCGGATCGCATCACGCAGAGCACTCGTGTCGATGTGAATTACGGCCGGGCGTTCGACCTGCTGACCAGTCGCGAGCTGAAAAAGGCGTTTGACATCACGGCGGAGCCGGCCGAGGTTCGCGAGCGTTACGGCCGCAACAAGCTGGGGCAGAGTCTGCTGCTGTCGCGGAGGCTGGTGGAATCGGGGGTGCGGTTCGTGACGTGCTTCAGTGGGTCCAACCCGGGCGATCCTCTGGGGTGGGATACGCACAAGGACAACTTCCGGCGGATGCGGGACAGCCTGATGCCCGCCGACGATCAGGGATTTTCGGCCCTGATTGAAGACCTCGAAGAACGCGGCCTGCTGGATTCGACCCTGGTGATCTGGGCGGGGGAGTTTGGCCGCAAGCCGCAGATTGCGGAAAAGGGACCGACGTTTGTCGGGGCGGGTGGTCGCGATCACTGGCCTGCCTGCTACACCATTGTGATGGCGGGCGGCGGACTGAAGCGGGGCTGTGTGTATGGCAGTTCCGATATCATTGGTGCCTACCCGAGCGACCACCCGACGACGCCGCAGGACATCGCCGCCACGATCTACCACGCCCTGGGGATCGACCCGCACGAGACCCGCATTTCGGATCAGTTCGAGCGGCTGGTCCCCTTGAGCGAAGGCCGCGTGATCGGCGAACTGTTCGCGTAGAGCATTGCCGCGGGCAGGCGACTCAGGAGCCTGAATTGCGGAAGCGGCCGCCACTTCCCGGGGTAAGCAGGCAGGTGGGGCAGTCGTCGGGAGTCAGGATCCGCGGAAGGTGAAGCCCCGCAAACCGGGCCTTCTTCCCCAGACAGGAGGAGCGGAGAAGGAACCGGTTTCTGCAGGTGCTGAAGACCCTGGCAGACCAGCTGCCGGTGCCACCTGGGGGGAGGAAGACGACGCCGGTCGTGCGGCCTCCGTCTGGAAAAAATGTCGCTGGTTCAGTGAAGGTCAAACCCTCCCTGCGGTCCCTCCCTGCGAGGGAGGGACGGAAGAGGAATACCGGGATTCGCAGACTCTACCAGTTGCCGGCAGGCCTGATTGACGAGCGGGGGATGCAGCTGGCGTTACTTCACCTCGTGTTTGAGCAGCTTGCCCTGGAGCGGGCCGTAGATGCCGGCTTTCCAGGTGACTTTTGACTTCGCGAGGTCGACCTGGTAGCGGTTCGGCAGGGTTGTGGAACCCAGCACGCGGCCGTCCTGCAGAATCTCCATCTGGCGGATCGTCGTCTGGCGACCGTCCGTCGCAACCGGCCTCAGTACG
>JAGQPV010000833.1 GCA_020426545.1 Planctomycetaceae bacterium | reverse complement strand
AAACTTTGATGATGCGGCGTTGATACAGTCGATCCGGCCAGACCTGCGCCGGCAACGTACTCAGTAGCAGTTGTCGCCAGTTTCGAATCACGCATTCGAGTCCCAGGCTTTGTCTCTAGACATTCAAAATAGTTATCCCCAGAACGCATTTATTTACTGCTGAATAAAGGCGGCCTTCAGCATTTCGCCGCAGTTGGGAGCTGTCTCCTCGCAGCGGGATAGAATGCGGCGGCTTTCCTTCAACCAGCCGGTCAGGCGTTCCCAATGTTGCGGCGGCGGTACTTTTGGCGGTCAAACTGCACAGGGCGTGCATCACGGTCCTCGTTCTCTTTCGAGGCTATGACCGGCTCAATTCCGAGGCTCAGCAGGCCCCCATCAGTCCACCCGGCCACTGATGCAGCTGGTCCGACGATCGGGGTCCATCCCATGCAGCCGGCCAGATGCCTTGAGGTTCGCAACACGGCAATACTGGCACAAACGGCGTTCGACTGCATCATAACTCCGATGGGATGCCCGTCGACTGGGCCGGGGCAGCCGGTTCGTCGGCCACGCCTGAAAAGCCTGACTCAACGACGCAACAGATTACTCATGCAGGATACATGATCGTCAGCGGCACGAAATCCATCTCACAGGCAGACAGTACTGAATGTCGAGCGGACGCGGGTTTGAAAATGTCTGGCGGCATTGCCCCATTACTGGTTCGGCATCAGAATAGCCATGAATGAATCCCTTCTCTGCTGGTCAAGATCATGCCCGCAAGACTTCGAAATTCTCTATTCATTCTGCTGGCTGCTGGCTCCCTGGCAGTGGGGTGGCTGCTGTTATGGTCCGACAGAGATGCCACCGTGACCGAACTGTCTCCGCCCGCGGGATCCCCCTTCGCCAGCACGGCAGTATCGGCCGACTGGATCGGAAGTGATGCCTGCCGCGAATGCCACAACGGGCAACACCGCTCGTGGCTCGAAACGGCCCACAGTGTGGCACTGGCCGCTGTGGATGCTGATCGCGAGCCGCCGGATGGAACAGTCAGACTGGAAGACGATCAGCGTCTCTGCTCCGTGTATCGGCAGGATGGTGAGTTGCGGCATCGCGAGGAGATGCTGCTTCCCGATGGCGGCCGGCTTCCCCTGGCCGATCACGCTGTGGACCATGTGATTGGTTCCGGTCGGTTCTCCCGCAGCTATCTGGTCGAGACTGACGGATTTCTCGTCGAATCGCCGGTCACCTGGTATGCGGCGCGGCAGAAGTGGGGCCCGTCGCCCGGCTACGCGAACAACTGGTCCGGATTCGAACGGCCGGCCGAACTCCGCTGTGTGGAGTGTCATGCTGGTCGCGTCACGCCGGTCGAGAACAGCCTGCACCGACTGACGATTCACGAGCAGGCCATTGGCTGCGAGAGGTGCCACGGTCCCGGTTCCGCACATCGTGACCGCTGGTCGGCCGAAGATCCAGCAGCGGCCATGGCGGCGGACGGCGATCGAACGATCGTGCATCCCGGCAGGCTGAACCGGGAACGGAACGAGGCCATTTGTGCTCAGTGTCATCTGCACGGAGATGCCACTGTCAGCATTCGGGGGCGGTCGCTGGCCGACTTCCGTCCCGGGCTGCGGCTGCGGGATTTCCTGGTGAGCTTCTCCGTGGGGCCCGACGAAAAACAGATGGAAGTCGTGGGGCATGTGGAACAGATGCGGCGAAGTGCCTGCTACATCGGATCAGACACGTTGACCTGCACCACCTGCCACGACCCGCACAGCAGGCTTGACGAAGCGGAATCGCTCAACTGGTACCGCAGCCGCTGTCTGAGCTGTCACACGGAAGACAGCTGCGGCCTCGATCACGCCACGCGGATTGCTCAGCAGCCGCAGGATGACTGCACGGCCTGTCACATGCCACAGGTGCCGACAGAAATCCCCCACTTTACGTTCACTCATCACCTGATCGGCGTCCACACGGAATTGCCGAAGCACGGCAGACGTGAGTCAATTTCCTCATTCGAACCGGCGGGTGAACTGATCCCACTGAGCGACGTCAGCCATCTGCCCCTGCGGGAACTTGACCGGCTGAAGGGGCTGGGCTATCTGCAGTTGCAGACGGCAAACTCCGTGCACGCATCGGAGTACACACGACTGGCTGTGGAGCATCTGCTGCAGTTTCGGGAAGCCGGACTGGAGGACCCGGACGTCGACGCGGCCCTGGCCCGGCTGTTCTGGCAGTCAGATCCTTCCATGGCAACTTCCTA
>JAGQPV010000832.1 GCA_020426545.1 Planctomycetaceae bacterium | reverse complement strand
CCACGTCCTGCTCGACCAGCGGCACGTTATGCAGCGGCGAACTGTTGAAGATGCCGGCCAGCGAGTAATAGTCGCGGGTGGGAATCGGGTCGAACTTGTGATCGTGGCAGCGGGCACAGCTGACTGTCAGCCCGAGAAAGCCGCGGGTGAGCGTATCGATCCGGTCGTCCAGTTCATCGGCCTGTGCCTTGGCCTTGTCGGAGTTCTTGTAGTACACGGCTCCCAGGCCAAAGTAACCCAGGGCCACGTAACGGTCGTTGCCGGTCGCGTCGTCCAGCCGGTCGCCCGCAATCTGGTACTTCACGAATTCATCGTACGGCAGGTCGCTGTTCAGCGAGTCGATCACCCACTGCCGGTATCGCCAGGCTTCCGTATTCGGTTTCACGGCGAAGGTGTGGGCCTGGTCTTCGGCGTAGCGGGCCACATCCAGCCAGTACCGGCCCCAGCGTTCGCCGTAATGCGGCGAATCGAGCAGCCGGTCGATCAGCTGGCGATACGCATCGGGCGATTCATCGGCCGCGAAGGCTTCGACTTCAGCGGGAGAGGGTGGCAGCCCCAGCAGATTGAAGCTGGCCCGCCGAATCAGCTCCCGGCGGCTGGCTTCCCGCACTGCTTTGAGCCCCGCCTGTTCCCGCCGGGCCAGAATGAAATGATCGACCGCATTCCGGGGCCAGGCTTTGTTCTCGACTTCCGGCAGCGGCGATTTCTGTGGTGGCTGGAAGGCCCAGAACCTGCCCGCCTGTTCAAAATCGATCGTGGTTTCCGTCTGGGGAGCATCACCTTCCCGCGGGTCGGGCGCGCCCATGCCGATCCACTTTTCAAAATCGGCAATCACCTCAGCCGGCAGCCGGCCTTTCGGCGGCATCTCGAAACCATCATATTTCAGAGCGGAAAGTATCAGGCTCTGTTCGGCCGAATTTGGCACCACGCCCGCACCGCTGTCACCGCCCTTGCGGGCAGCGGCGGCCGTATCCAGCCGCAGGCCACCCTGCAGCGGCTTCGATTTCTCCGAATGGCATTCGTAGCAGTGCTGCACCAGCACCGGGCGAATTTTCGCCTCGAAGAATTCGAGGCCGGCCTGTCTGTCGGCCTGGTCATCGGCCACGGCGTTCGCAGCACACAGGACGACCGCACTCACCAGCAGCTGGCCGGCAGCAGTAAGGAAGCGACAACATGGCATGAGGCTGGCCCTGAATTTCAGGCTGGCGGAATAAGGCGGGAGCGGCTCCGCGGGGCGGAAGGACACTCTATCATACAGGCCTGGCAGACCTTCCGCCAATATCAGCGCCTGCTGATATCTGTATCACCCGGCTCTTGTATCCTGTTCGTGCGCACGCTTAGGATCAGAAACCATGAACACACTCTCTCTATTGCGTCCCGGTGGGATGACCCTTTTCGTGGCCCTGCTGCTGTGCTGCGGCAGCACCGTGCAGGCTGCCGAACGGCCCAATATCATTCTGTGCATGGGCGACGACCACGGCTGGGAAGAGGCCGGTTACAACGGCCACCCGTATCTGAAAACGCCCGTGCTCGATGAAATGGCCGCCACCGGCCTGCGGCTCGACCGCTTCTACTCGGCCCACCCGTCGTGCTCGCCCACCCGGGGCAGCATCATCACCGGCAGGCACCCCAACCGGTACGGCACCTTCGCACCGGGCTGGTCGCTGCGACCGGGCGAAATCAGCATCGCGCAACTGCTGGCCGACGCCGGTTATGTCTGCGGACATTTCGGTAAGTGGCATCTGGGGCCGGTGAAAGCTGGCTCTCCCACGAATCCCGGAGCCTTCGGATTCCACCAGTGGGTTTCGCACGACAACTTCTTCGAGACGGACCCGGTGTTCTCCCGCAACGGGGGCGAACCGGAGAAGTTCACCGGCGAAGGCTCTGAGATTGTGGCCCGGGAGACGATACGCTTCATCGATGAGGCGATTGCCGCTGACCAGCCGTTTTTTACGGTCGTGTGGTTTGGTTCGCCGCATGAACCCTACATCGCCCTCGAGGAAGACCTCGCCCTGTATGAAGACCTGCCCGGCAGTCTGCCGCAGAAGCAAGTCACCGTCACCGGCCTCGAAACCGGCCGACCGGCAAAGCGGCCTTATGGCAAAGTGCTGCAGGAACGGTTCGCGGAAATCACTGCGATGGACCGCTCGATTGGAGTGCTGCGCGACTATTTGAAAGAAGCGGGTCTGCGAGATGACACGCTGCTGTGGTATTGCGGCGACAATGGGACCCCTTCCAGCGGA
>JAGQPV010000831.1 GCA_020426545.1 Planctomycetaceae bacterium | reverse complement strand
CAAATGGACGCCGCCGGCCACCGCCAGTACCTGAACCAGCGGGGGCAGCACAATCAGCAGGGCGCTCATCGACTGCCCGGAATAGTGGACCAGCGACAATGTGGCAGCCTGACAGAAGAAAGACAGCCCCGCCACGGTGAGACCCGCCCGCAGAGAGCCAAGGCACAGGCAGGCCAGAGCGGTCACCAGCACGGCGGATGGCACGGCCAGCCGGTCGAGAGAGGCCTGGCCTGCCTGATCGACAGAGAGGCCGTCGATTACCGGGCCGGCCAGATGCTGCTGCCTGAGCGGTACGCGACAGACCTGCTGAATGCAGGCCTGGATCCGGTCGACGAGTTCGGCCCGCTGTTTCAGCGCACTGGCGGTAAAGCCGATGACGACGCACGTCTGCAGACCATCCGGCCCGATGTACGAACCTTCGAGCCGGCGGGCGGCATCGGCCTGGCTGATGGGTCTCGGCCCGCCAGCGAGCGCGCCGACCAGTTCCCGTCCGCAGCTGACTCTTTCGAAAAATCGCTGGCCGTTGTTCTGCCGGAACGACTGATCGTCCCTCAGTTGCTGCACCAGTTCGTCCAGCCGCGGTTCGTTGATTGTGCAGCCGGGCCAGCTCGCCACGACCACATCGCCGGCGCCGAACTTTTCGACCGACTCGTCATAAACAGCTCGGGCAGGAAAATCAGCCGGTACCCAGTCGAGCGGCGAGTTCGCATTTGTCTGCATGGCCTGAACGGCCCCGTAGACAATCAGCGGCAGACTGCAGACCGTGTAGACCATCAGCAGACGGAACTGCCGGGCCTGCAGGGAATTCAGGTCCTGCATGCGCGTCAGGCTGCCTTTCGCAATACACCGTTCCCCGAACGGGGCGTGGCGGAACTGTGATTCTCAGCTGAAATGGCTGTCGCCCGGTCCGGTTCGTCCATGGACCGCAGTCCGAGAGGCCCCCACAGCAGAAAGGGATATCCCGGCACGCGGGACTGATATTCGCGGTAGGCCGGTCCCACATAAAAAGCCAGCCGTTCGTCCTTCAGCCAGCTGCCGGCAAAAATGTAGACCGTCCACACGCCGGTCAGCACGGCATGGTCCAGTGTCATCCGCGTTGTGAACCAGATCAGCCCCAGGAAGCTGAGATAAATGGGGTGGCGAAACAGCCGGCCTGCTCCACACTCTGTAAACTGGCGGCGGGGCAGCGTACGTCCCTGAACCCAGGCCCACCAGGGAGTCCATCCGGTCTGATAGCCCAGCCCGGAAAGTGCCAGGCTGTAGAACAGAGCTGCCCACGAGAGCAGAAACCCGCTCGAAACAACGGTAGCCGCTGTTCCCCTGAATTCGTACAGCACTGGCCCGGCCGCCTGCCAGCCGGCCATCGTCAGCAGCAGGGTGAGGCAGGTGATGCAGCAGAAGAAACAGCCATAGAACGGCGCTTTCACAAAACGGCCCAGTCGCCGCCGCGTGGAGGGATACAGCAGCAGGCTGTGAATGACGGCGTACTGCAGCGTCAGCAGGACATCGACCGCGGTGGCCACCGGCCTGCCGGGGGGGACTTCTGAGAACCTCAGCAACCCTGTTAACGGTGCGGCACCATCCCGCAGAAAGTAGAACAGCTGGTAGACCGTCGCGGCGAACAGAACATGCGTGGCCACGCCGAACAGGATGCCCGCCATTCGGGCCGGCCCTGCGATCCGCCGCCGACCAGCCGCCGGAGTAATCTGTGGTTCCCGGCCTTCCTGCTTCGAGCCATTCATTCCTGCTCCTTCCCTGAAGCGGACACTCAAGATATTCCGTGCCAGCCAAAGCACCGCCGCGGGGCGGCGGGTTACGCAGCATGGTCACGTTCAGGCCACTGGCCGGTTTGCCGACTGTTAACCGGGCTTCCGTGCGACGAGGCAGCCATACTCCATCGCCCCGGAGCGATAAGCTTTCAGAATGGTCTGAAACCGGTCGAGAAACAGCACGGTGTCCCGGTCGATCAGTCGGGCCAGCTGGCGGACTCCACTGCGGTGGACCCGTCGCTCGCAGATCTCCCAGGTCTGCAGCACCCGGGACGTCCAGTCTTCCTCGGTTTCCACGGTCAGCCCGGCATCGGTCATCCAGCCGCGGTAGTCGGCCATGGAACCCAGCGACGGGCAGAAGAACCCTTCACACACGTCGAATACTTCCTGCTGCCGCTGCGGATCGCCCGCCTGTCTGCCTTCCAGCCAGACACAGATCGCCACCCGCCCGCCCGGTTTGAGCCACCGGGCCACCCGCTG
>JAGQPV010000830.1 GCA_020426545.1 Planctomycetaceae bacterium | reverse complement strand
TGAATAATCGTCTGCACTATATATTATGACACGAATATGGTCCAAATTCAGCGAACATCCTGCAGGCCGAATTACTACAGCCGGGAAACGCAATCCCCCATGATCTTCGAGAGCTCAGGACGAAAATATTTATCCTGCGGTTTAACAGGCAAAACTCATTATGCATAATCACACAGTACCTGATGCTGTTTAATTGGCTGCTAACACCGCCGTCAACGGTACCCCTCCATTCTGTGCAGCGTGAAGTATGTCGACGGATGGGACTGCCGTCGGAAATTCAGCTGGGGCGGCCGCCCCTTCTCCGCCTCCAGAGAATTCGGCTGATGCCACAGGTACCACCTCAGGCAAACTGTGAAAGTCCACAATTTCGATTAGCATAAGAACGCATACCGCCGGCTCTTCCGGGCTTGCGTTGGGTGGTGCGCTCTGGTCGAATTCGTTGACCTTGACGGAACTGACGACAGGCTGAAGGCCAACCGTCATACGTGCGAGGCACAGGAGGACGACCACAAACGGGAAGGTCAACGTGTGCAACTGATCGATGCTGTTCGCAGGTATGCACACATGACGCATTACTTCGGGGCGATTGTACGGCACGCTCCTGACTGAGGCAGAGGTGCATTCGGCGAATGGAGGTAGTTCTGCACGCTGGGCCTGGGCCTCCATTACTGGAGCCGTCGTCCGGCACCTCCCCGGCTTCAGATTGTCATTCAGCACGGAAACCACACGATGAATTTGCCATTTGAGACCGTCACCGAACTGACCCGGGCTGTGCAGAAGCTGTTCCCGGACCGACACCTGCTGCCCTGGAACCGGTTTGATATCGGGGGCTGTGAATGGTGGTGGATGTGCCTGGAACGCGGCAATCCCGTGTTCGATCAGGGCAAGGTCATGTTCGTCGCTGATGCCGAATGGGTGCCCGCAGGGCAGGTGTTTGTGGGCATGCACGCGGAGAAGGGGCTTCGCCATGCGGAAGCCTGGAAGCCCGCCGGCGTGATGGGGGACGACTGGTACTGGCATGAGTTTGTCCGCGAGATGGCCGGCGAATCGTTCCGCGGCGCAAGGGCCGCTGCCGACACGCTGTACCTGGCGGCGGGGACTCCACCGGGAAGAGATCACTGGGGCTACTGCCTGTTTGACCTTGATGGAGATCGGCTGTCGCTGAAAGAGCTCGAACCGCCCGCTGCCGGAGAACCGATTCTGGGTGCAGCGGCCAGCTGCGGCACCATTGACGAACTACAGAGCATGCTGCGGGATGTGGACGAACTCGGCGGTGACTGGCGATGGATTGGCATCGGCCTCGGCCGATTCTTCACGTTCGACCCGGCTGGCCCGGACGACACAGCGGAATGTGTGTCGATGATTCAGGCATTTCCCGTGTGAAACGGGCTGAAGACAACACTAAGAGGCTGACAAGAAACTGCGAATGAATTGAACTAAGTAAGGCTGTCGCTCAGCATCTGGAAGCAGATCACGCCAGCGGCCAGTAGAGACCATGGATCGACAATGCTGTCCTTTCGGTCATAGCGAATCCTCATCCCCCGAATTCCATTGATCCAGCTGAACGTACGATCGACGCACCAGCGAACTCTCCCGAGGTGGCTGCCGTGAGCGCTCTTCTGACGTCGAATATGCGGTTCGATTCCGAGGAATCGCAGGATGCATCGCGCTGCGTCACTGTCATACCCAGTGTCCGTATACAGTTCGTCCGGATGTTCCTTCGGTCGTCCCGGCTTGCCTCCGAGATGCGGAAATGCCACTACCGTGGACAGGAGTTGCCGGTAATCGCTGATGTTGGCCGACGCCGACTGCAGGACCAGGGGTACGCCGTGCCGGCCCACGAGCAGCGTGTGTTTTGTGCCTTTTCCTGCGATCAACGGAGCTGGGGCCAGATTTGTTTCCCCCGCCGAAAGCCCGCACCTATGTAGAATCGATGATGGCTGTGCCCGTGTCGAGTTCTCCCTGCTGACGCAGCATCGTCAGAAATACCCGGTGAATCCTGTCCCAGATCTCCGCCTCTTCCCAGGCCTGCCGGCGGGTGCGAGCCATTTCGCCGCAGCATCCCAGTTCCAGCGGCACATCGTTCCACCGGCAGCCAGTCACCAGCACAAACCAGATCACCTTCAGCACCGTGTAGTACGGAACCGGCCTTCGGCCACCCTGCAGCCCCGGTTCCTTCTGTTGCGGCAGAAGCTCGTTTACCTCTTCATAGAACTGTTCCGGCATGCGTGCATACATGATCTGCCATCATGTAGACACC
>JAGQPV010000829.1 GCA_020426545.1 Planctomycetaceae bacterium | reverse complement strand
GCCTTCGGCCAGTCCCCGGGCGCGGACAGCCCGGTATGCCGTGCCGCCGTCACGCATGCTGTGTGTGTTCGGCGAGCGGCAGTTTCAGATTGTGGCCCGCAAGCTGGGCGAAGTGCTGCTGAACGGTTGCCAGGGGGAGACCATTCATCTGTCGGATGCGCGGGGATTCCTGGGGGAGGAGATTCACAGCGCTTATGACTATCTGTCGTCGCCGCTGGGGCAGTCTCACTGGGAGATGGCCGGCGACATCCTGAAGGCGATTCGCGGTGGGCAGAGTCTGCTGCCCTTCCAGGAACAGATGATGACGGCTGTCGGCGGCCATTGCACCGAGGTGCAGCAGTCGCTGGCGTGGGCCATTCTGGTCGAGTCGATCCTGCTGAACGAGCGGTTAAACGATGACCTGCGGCGGGTGGCGGGTGATCCGGAATGCCCCTGCAACTTCGGCGACTGGTATCCGTTCTATCTTCCGAATCCTGGCCCCGAAGCGCGGCGGGCGTTTATCGATTATGTGGAGTGCCGCTGGCCGATTCATGTGTTCGCTGTTGACCCGGTGACGCAGGATCAGAACGTGGCGGATGCCTTCAGCATGCGGCGGGAGATGCAGCTGGCGATGGCTCTGGCTTTTACGACAGGGCAGATGTCCGCTCAGAACATGACGCGGTACATGCGGCGGATGGAACTGGATATGCAGACGATCGCCCTGAACCGGACGGTAGTCAGCTTTGGGCATGGACGCGATACGTTCGGCTGGCGGTTCTACCCCCGTGTGCAGACGCCCGAGTTCGACAGCAATCTGACGGTCATTCACCGCGATCTGCTGGTGGGCGGGCCGAAGAAAGATCATCTGCTGAAGAAACACCGGCTGGAACCGGGCATGCGCGAACTGACGGCACTGGTCATTATGCCGTCGTTCATTCAGCACCTGCGGTTTGACGTGCGGAGCGATTATTTCGAGCTGACTGATCCGGATGACACGGCTGCCACGATGGGCAGAACACTCGAGCTGAGTCGGAAAATTCGCGACCTGGAACGGCTGGCGCTGCACTGCGGAGAAGAAGCTGACCGCTATCGCATTGGTGAAATGGAACGGATGCTGGCCCGCGTGAAACAGCTGTCGCGGAAGATGCCGCTGCAGACGCTGTATTCCCAGGTGCCGAACGAGAATACGCTGGGCGGGTTTGAGATGTTTTCCTCGGGCGTGACGGATCTATCGCCGGAGCTGATTGATTACTATGGCGAGCCGGGTGTTGTTCCCGGTGGCGAAACGAAGATGTTTCTGGTGGGTAAGAATTTCAGTGTGCACGAGACCCGCGTGATTGCCGGCAATCGGGAATGTAAGTTTGACCTGATCAGCCGGGAAATTATGGAAGTCACCATTCCGCCGAACGTGAGGATTGTGGAGTGCCGGCACAAACCGCAGCCGGGCGGTACAGGGGGACCATGTGCCGGCCCCGGTGGCTGTGTGTGCGGAACAGGTTCCTGCGGGGCCGGTTCGACAGAATATTATGTTGATGTGCATCTGGCGACACCTTATGGCGTGACCCGCCATCTGCATCTGCCGGTCCTGTCACCACGCGGGGGCGATGTGGAAGGGTTTACCTGGGAACCGGAGAATCTGGCTGCCACTTATTACTGGTCAAGACCTGCGACGATTCCAGCGCCCGCATTTGCCGAGGGGAATATTACCTCCATCCGGCTGGGTGATCCGAAGGAGCTGCGGTTTCCCGTGCCGGCGACGCTGCAGCCCGCCCCGGAGTTGGAGTTTGATGCGAACTATCAGGTTTCTCTGAACCCGGTGGCCGGCCCGGGGGATAAACTTCCGGCGAACAGCACCGCTACAAGACTAAAACTTTACTACAATCCGGCGGAACAGGCGTATGTGCTGCGGGGCGAACAGCTTTACGCAATGCATCGGTCCATTCGGGCCAGCGTGGCCGGTTCGGTGACGGCCCTGTATGGCAATAACTACGATGTCCTGACAACCGACAGTCCGGATGTTGAAGTCCTCATTCAGTTGAAGCCGATCGGTGCAGCCTTTGGTCTGATACGGAACAATCCGGTGCTGCAGATCAGATTGCTGCCGTTACCGGGTGTTGCTCCGCCGGTAAAAAAGGAGACCAGTCCACCCGCAACGACACCCGCGACAAAATAATGGAGGTGCCGTGCACAGGCAGCTGTTGACCTGAAGTCTGACTGTGGTGTGATGTGCAGGAATTCCTGTTGCTGGCCAGCGTTTTTTACAGCTTCCGCCGGGACTGGTG